>JANNWQ010000122.1:0-3955 GCA_031408595.1 Acidobacteriota bacterium
CCGCAAGCAGGGCGTGCCTTTCGATAAGGTCAGCGGGACGATCCAAAACGATATTTTGAAGGAATATATCGCCCGCGGCACATACATCTATCCGCCAAAACCGAGCCTTCGTTTGATCACGGATACGTTCGCGTATTGCGCCGCCGAGGTGCCGAACTGGAATACGATCTCGATCTCCGGCTACCACATCCGCGAGGCCGGTTCGACCGCCGCTCAGGAGATCGCGTTCACGCTCGCCGACGGCATCTGCTATGTGCAGGCCGCGATCGATGTTGGGCTTGATGTTGATGATTTTGCTCCGAGACTGTCATTCTTCTTCAATTCGCACAACAATCTGCTCGAAGAGATCGCCAAATTCCGTGCCGCCCGACGTCTTTGGGCTCGCATCATGCGTGATCGCTTCAACGCGAAAGATCCGAAATCGCTGATGCTCCGCTTTCATACGCAAACTGCTGGTTCGACCCTGACCGCACAGCAGCCGGAGGTCAATGTTGTCCGAACGACCATTCAGGCTCTTGCCGCCGTTCTGGGCGGGACGCAGAGTCTGCATACGAATTCGCTCGACGAGGCTCTCGGCTTACCGACAGAAAGTGCCGCCAGGATCGCCCTCAGAACGCAACAGGTCATCGCTCACGAATCAGGCGTCGCCGACACCGTCGATCCATTTGCCGGCAGCTATGCGATCGAAGACCTGACCACCGAGCTCGAACGCATCGCCGTCGATTACATAAAAAAGATCGACGCTATGGGCGGCATGCTCCGTGCGATCGAGACCGGATACGTGCAGAACGAGATACAAGAAGCAGCGTACGACTATCAACTTGCGGTAGAAAAAGGCGACGCTATCGTCGTCGGCGTCAACAAATTCCAGGCCGACGAAAAACAGATCCCGATCATGCGTATCGACGAACAGATCGAACGCGACCAGGTCGAACGACTTCGCTCGATCCGGGAAAAACGCAGTGCCGCCGACGCCGAAACCTCCATCAAAGAGATCGAATCCGCCGCCAACGGCACCGAAAATCTCCTTCCGCACATCCTCACCGCCGTCGAGGCTCACGTCACCGTCGGCGAGATCAGCAATACGCTCAGAAACGTCTGGGGCGAATACCGCGAATCGGTCACGGTTTGACCCATGTCGGACCGCAGGCTGCCAGCCTGCCGGTCTACAGATAGAAACCTAGATCAGAACAACACACGCAGGCTGGCAGCCTGCGGTCCGACAAATTGTGGTGACAAACGCAGTTTAACCGTGTTATATTCCTAAAGGACGCATCCAAATTGCGTCCATATTCCATCAGTTTGCTGACCAACTCCGACAACTCCCGGCAGCCTCTGCCCCTTTTTATCAACATGGATATCCTCAACGATTACCTCAAGAGCCTTCTGTCTTCGTGCAGTGACGAGCTGCGTCTCGAACCCGACAAAAACCCATATCTCGTCGCCGAAAATCGCACGACCGACGTCGGCCACACACCGCTAAAAGGCACGCAGATTAGCACATTAGTTTTTCCGCTGATCCCGCAGGATGTGAAATCGTCCCTACCCCACAATGACGAGATCGAGTTCGTCTTGCCGCACAATCTGGGAAATTTCAATTTCACGGTTCAGAAGTCGCCATCAGGATTTATCGTGACCATCCGGCCGATGATGTCCGAATCGGGTGGTTCGATAACGGTTCCGAAGCCGCTGCCCGAGGTCGCCCCTACGTTCGAGCCGCAAGTTCAGTATTCACCTGAAGCTCCGCCGCAAGAGGTCGCAACCGCTTATTCTTCAACTCCATTCGAACCTGCCCCCGAACGCGAAATGGCGGCTGCTTACCAACCGGCCTCCGATCCACCATCTTATGAGCAGATCGCTTACGATCTGGAAAGCTCTTCGTCTGCATTCGAATCGACCTCGGCACAATCCGCACCAAATGCGATCCTCGAGGAATTGTTGGCCGAAGACTCAGAATCGGCCCCTGAGTATGTTCCGTCCGGTGGCCCCGAGATCGAGGTCGTTTCGGTAAATGACCCTGAGTATCAGACGGTATTTTCAGAATCCGCACCGGACCTACCGTTACGCAGACGCGACGATTTCATCAGCGAGCAATACGCCGCACCGACCGAAGACCTACGCCACCTTGAGGAGACCGTTGTGCCAAACACATCTTACACCCAGCCTGAACCACCGCCCGCCTACGCTCCGCCCGCATACACACAGCCGCAGCCACAATTCGAACAGCCCCCCGAGGCAGCATTCGTACCGGCGATGGCAAATTCGACGATGGCTGCTCGCATGGACGACTATTTCGCATTGATGGCGGAGATGGGGGCTTCGGATTTGCATTTGTCAGTATCCGTGCCGCCGATGGTCAGAAAGGACGGCAAGATCAAGTTGCTACAGGAAAGCGACACCGCACTGACGGCCGATGTGATGCGTGATCTGCTGACTTCGATCATGCCGGATAAGAATCAGGAAGAATTCGCGCGTCGCAACGACACCGACTTCGCCTACGAGATCCCGGGCCTCGCACGTTTTCGTTGTAATGTATTCGCCGACCGCAAAGGCATGGGCGGCGTTTTCCGTATTATCCCGACGAAGATTCTGACTGCCGAACAGCTTGGCTTGTCCAAAGCCATCATGGATCTGACCCAGCTATCGAAAGGCCTCGTCGTGGTCACCGGGCCGACCGGTTCGGGCAAATCTACGACGCTGTGTGCGATGGTCGATTCGATCAACAAGAACCGCGAAGACCACATCATCACGATCGAAGACCCGATCGAATTCACGCACGAGAATCAGAAGTGTCTGGTCAATCAGCGTGAAGTCCATAACCACACCGATTCGTTCAAAGACGCTCTGCGTGCGGCTCTTCGCGAAGACCCCGACATCCTCCTCGTCGGCGAAATGCGTGATCTCGAAACGATCTCAATCGCCATCGAGACCGCCGAAACGGGCCACCTTGTCTTCGGTACGCTGCACACGACGACCGCACCTTCGACCATCGACCGCATCATCGACCAGTTCCCTGCCGACCGCCAGGAGCAGATCCGCGTAATGCTGTCCGAGTCTCTCAAAGGCGTCATCGCCCAGACCTTGCTGCCGAAAAAAGGCGGAGGCCGCGTCGCCGCTCTCGAGGTCCTCATCATCACACCCGCGATCAGCAATCTCATCCGCGAAGGCAAAACGTTCCAGATCCCGTCCGCGATGCAGACCGGCAAAAACCACGGCATGGTCATGCTCAACGACGCCCTCTTCGAACACGTCAAAAACGGCCTCGTCGAACCAATGGACGCCTACATAAAAGCGGTGGACAAAACCGGTTTCGAGCAACTCCTGACGCGTAACGGCTTCAAACTCTAGGCCTCGCACATCTCAGAGAATAAAGACGGCGACGGGATCCCACATTCCGTCGCCGTTTCAGCGTTCCTGTCGCCAACGGCGACGCACATTAAAGCCTAGGGTGCAGGCCGAGAGGCCGGAACCCTAGGTTTTGTTAACGATCGTTTTTCGCTCCCTGTATGGGAGCAACATCCGCCGCCGCATTGTTCGTCCCCTACAGGGACGCGATCATCGTTTGGCTCGTACCTAGGGATCCGCTCCCGCCGGTCGCTACTCCCTAGGCTTTAATGTCCGTCGCCGTTGGCGACAAGAGCTTCCCCAACCACGACGCCCGCCTGGAATCCGAACGCGAAGCCCGCTTCCAACAATACTACCGCTCCCTCAACCTCGATCATTCGACAGAACTCCCCGCCATCGCCTCCCACAAAGACGGAAGACAGGAACAGATTATGTTTCGGATAGAGTGTTAGGAAATCTTAGGGAATTGCATGTCTGATGCTATGAAGTTGGTCTCGCGGGAGTCGAGTTTTGTGTAAACTCGAAATTCTGACAAAAGAAAACAACCCGCGAGATCAACAATGGCAGTATACATCGGGGTTGACTTTCATCCATACGAGCAGACGGTGGC
>JANNWQ010000123.1:0-21683 GCA_031408595.1 Acidobacteriota bacterium
TTTGCTTTGCGACAACGACACCATCACGCCCCGCGAACTGCCGCCCGAGATCGCCTTCCGATCTGAACGCCCCGCCGTCTCCGTTAGTTACGGAGCACCGCAAACAAACGGAGCCGCATCGTTCCAAAACGCCGCCCCAACCAATCTCCGTGATGTCGAACGCCAGCAAATAGTCGGAGCCCTCGAAAAAACCGGCTGGCACCGAGGCAAAACCGCCGACCTCCTCGGTATTTCACCCTCAACACTTTACCGTCGGCTGAGAGAGTACGGACTTGAGGTTCGATAGTTCTTGCGTGGTTAGCGATTTACAACGAACAGATATCTCTGTTCCGAGAGCGGCATTAGTTTTTCTACGAATGTGAGCTTTTGAGCGGTCAGCGCATCGCGGAGGTTTGGGCCGCCGAAGAAGAGTAGCTGGCGGCGTAGTTTCCATCGGACGATAGAGGGTAGTTTCTCAGTAAATTTGTCCAGTGCGCGGCAGGTTACGGATTCACAGCCGATGGGGTCGACCTCGGGGAACTGTTTATTGACGACGCGGGTGCGTTTTTCGAGGCCGAGTTTGGCTATCGCCATATCCAGGAACTTCGTCTTCTTTTCCTTTGATTCGATCAGCATGGCACGCAGGTCCTCGCGAACGAGCAGGCACGGTATCGCGGGCAAGCCGCCGCCGGTGCCGATATCGGCAAACTTCGCTCCGTTCGGCAGATACTTGGCCATCGTTAGAGATTCCAAGATATGGCGAGTCGCAAATTCCTCTGGCGTACACGGGCCCACGAGATGCAGGATCGGGTTGTGCTCGACGATGATCGCGTAATAATCCGCAAGCCGCTCGATCGCGTCCTCGGGGAGATCGAGGCCGAAGAGGGCTTGGTTGGCTAATATCGAGTTGGTAAATTCCTGTCGCACAATAAGAGAGTTTCACGCAAAGCCGCAGAGAACGCAAAGAAATAGGAGCCGTTCATCTTGACTCTCAGACTCAAGACTCCCGACTCCCGACTGATCTTTGGTGCGGACGAGAAGAATCGAACTTCCACTGCCTTGCGGCAACAGGCTTCTGAGACCTGCGCGTCTACCAGTTCCGCCACGTCCGCACGCGTCGAACTTTTGAGGATACTAATTCAGCCCGCAAAACTCAAGAAAGCCACAGGTGCGTAACCTATCTAGTTCCAAATCCGTTCATGGCCGTGCCGCGATCTTGACCAAACCGTCGCGGTACGTAACGGGCAATAGATTGGCGTATCCGTCTGAGACGGATCGTGCTACCAGACCATCGGTTAGCGATATGGCGGTTTCCTGATCGGCTTTCGCAATGACATCGAATGTCACAGACACAATGCTCACGGGCATTGCCGATGCGATCATCGATCGGTTCGAGTCGATGAGGATACCGATGCGGCCGGGTTGGTTTAGGTTGAAGGTCAGCGTCGAGCCGGGCGGGGCGAATTTGCCAAGCGAGACGCGTGGGTTTGTGAGCATATTCGCGTCGTATTCGATGGTTAAGCTCATGGCGGTCTCGTTGCCGTTTGAGGTCATCTCGATGGGGACCGAGACTTTGTGGTTGGGCTGGGTGGTTGACTGTCCGACTCGCATTTCGCGTGTAAACAGGAACGAGCTCAGATCGCCGGTCAGACTGCTTTCGGAAATAAACGAACGGCTCGCCGGGCCGCCGGATGGTGTTGACGGATCGAGTCCGGCGACGTATCGGCGTCCTTGCACGACGTCGGTCGATGTTAGGAGACCATCACCAAATGTTGATCTCGGGGCACAATCAGCCCTTTGGATCTCATTCGTCGTCGTCCCGGGAATATCGAGTCCTGAAACAAACCTTCGAAGCTGCGTGATATCGGTCGAGAGCATGTTCCCATCCCCATTCGGCCGCGGAGCAACATCGCCCTCAAACCCCGGAGCCCCACCCGGTGCGATGACAGTCGGTGCAAACTCCGACGAATTCCCCTCCGCATCCGTCGCCGTCGCTGTAAGGAGATCGCCCGCAGTAATCCCAAGAGCCACCGCATTCCCAAGATTCTTAACCCGCGTCCCCGGCAAACCGTTATTGTAATCACTTAGCGAATAATGATCCGACCCGAGAAAATCTCTCCCCGCACCGGTCGCGTCAGCCTCAAAGAATTCAACATAGATCCCTGGCCCGCCATAGGTCGAGTGCTGCGGTGCCGAGTCAACCTGATAGTTCACGATCAGATTCCCCCCAACAAGCGAAAGTGCCATCGTGGGGTAATTCTGTAACTTATTTGGACCGACGTCCGCGTCAGCCGGGTCATTAGGTGTGAAACCGTCACCGCCTATGTCTATGCCCGGACCCACATTTCCAAAGATCATGTTTGGATCTAAATTGTTGCCATTGCCGGCGGTCGAGGTGAGGTGAATGCCCGCCCCGCCATTGTTATTGATGGTATTGCCCTGGCCCTGCGCCGGCCCACCGATGCTGTTGGTGTTGGCTCCTTCGGTGATGAATACCCCATGACTGCCATTCGCGGAGATGGTGTTGCCTCGTACGTCGTTTCTGGCCGTCACTTGAGCCGTAAGTACGACCCCTTCCTCGTCGTTGTTTGAGACTACATTCTGGGTGATCGAATTATTGTTCGAGCTTGCGACTACCATACCCGCCGCTCCATTATCAGTAAAGCGATTTCCCTGCAGCACATGCACGCTTTCGTGAGCGCCAATTGTCGTTAGACCGTTGCCAATATTGAAAGACACATCATTACCGGCGACGAACAACTGGAAGCCTATACGCATTAGGGCCTCGCGCGCATGAATCCCGTCGAGTCCATTCTCAAATATTCGGTTCCCCATGCCCGCCATCGCTTCGCCTATACGGGTGTTTGTGGCATCTTCAATAAAGATGCCGTGTCCGGCATTGCCATTCGTAGCTCCCCTGCCGGCTCTCCGCGACATGGGGCGTGAACCCGGAGCACCTCCGACGAGGTTTCCAAAAAAAAGGTTGTTGCTCGTGGATGTTCCGCTAATAGTTATTCCGTTTGCACCGTTGCCGCTGACAGCATTATTTCGAAATGTGTTATTGCTTGCGCCGTTCTTGACCAATATGCCGTGACTTCCGTTACCGTAGCTTCCCCCTCTCGGGACGCGCGATCCAAACCCGGCCGGCAGTACCCCGATGAAGTTTCTCAAGAAAGTATTTTCCCTCGTTCCATCCCGGAGCGAAACACCTTCCTGCGTACTCGCAACTATTATGTTCGCCAACGCATCCGTTTCACCGCCGATCGTATTCCTCGCAGCTTGTAGCAGCACAAAGCCGACTTTATTCGAGATAGTTGACTGAAGATCACCACCAAGTCCGACTAGATTTCTTTGAAATGTATTAAATTGCGGTAGAGCATCTTCATTCGGGCTTGCTCCCAAGGTCCCCAGTAGAATACCGAAGCCAATAGTCGCCGTGTTCCCTGAAACGAAATTGAAGTCACCCTTTGGCGTCCCGATAAGATTGTTCCGAGCATTTTCCCCAATAGCAATACCGATGGAACTGCCCGGTACGGCAGCGTTCCGGGCAGCATTTAGGCCTATAGTATTGCCGAAAAGACGATTTCCGGTCGTGTACACCGCACCTGAACTGGCGGTCGCTGGCTGGCTTTGGGGGACGGCATAGCCACTGGTCCCGCCAAATCCCGCATTTGTGCCAACAAGGATGCCGAGGGAGTTGCCCGAAACGAGGTTTGACTCGACAGTATTATCGCTTGCTTGCCTAATCCACACACCACCCCCGTTGGGGATTGCGGCGTTGCCAGCAGTATTCGTTCCAACAAAATTCTCTTTGACTAAGTTCTGAGTGGGCCCGTCAGTTAGGGCGATTCCAAAAGTGCCGTTGCCAGAAACTATATTTCTCCGGATCGTGTTCTCGCTCGCCACGCCGTTTATTCGGATGCCATAAGTAGTATTCCCGATGTTGTCGATTCCATTCGTTCCAACAAAATTGTGTTCGATCACGTTGTCCTCGATACAGGATTCGACCCGTTCGCGATACTTGTTATAAAGATCCCGGCCTCCGCATTGAACCCGATTGTATTGCCTCCCGTCTCTGAACCGATCAACTGGCCATCAGCCGTTATTGCGACACCGTGTTTGTTCGGTATTGGGGATGTTCCGTTTCGCGCGACACCAATGAAATTTCCTGTGACCGAATTGCTTGCACCTGCATTGTTGGCAAAGCCGATCCCCGCGCCACTCTCCGTCAGGTTATGACCACCAATGACGTTTGCGTCGATGAAATTTCCAGATGCTCCGTTTTGGACAAATATACCAGCTTCACCGTTGGGCAGTATCTCTGTCCCGTTCGTTTGTGTACCGATCGAGTTAAAGGCCAATCGGTTTGCCGCCGCGTTAGTATTCAGATTAATACCGAACTGGTCATTGCCCGAGATCACGTTGCCAACTTGACTAGCTGTGTCACCGATAAAGTTTCCGCTGGCTCCTTCGATCCTTACGCCAACAACATTCTCGATGGCCGAGGTGCCGGTGGCGTTCGTGCCAATCTTATTCCCAAAGACCTTGTTTCCCGTCGCACCGCCAAAGATCACCACACCGATGACGTTGTTTGATATCACATTTCCAAGATTCCCCGCGCCCCCGATGGTGTTGTTGGTCGCAGTCGCAAACCGAATGTCGATACCAACCTGTTGTTGATTGACCGCCCCGGCGGCCGATCCATCTGGCCGCAAACCGAAGTAACAACTTTCAACCGTAGTATTCGTATTCTGGAGAGTAATGCCGACAAGAAATCGATTGATCGCCATTCCCTTAACAGATGAATTAGAGCTGCCGGGGCCAAACCCGAGCCCGGGATCAGTTAGATTGCCCGCAAGCTCTATAAGAGGAGCATTAGCATATCCGGGCTGTGTAGTTGCGTTTATGGAAACCGGACCAATAACTGAAGGTAACTGGCTCACCGGCGAGATCGTGTGAGCGCCGCCGCCGGGGATGTTGAAATTTATTGTGTCAGGGCCGGGCAGGTCGTTGGCGGTTTGGATCGCGGCCCGCAGTGTGCACTGATTGCCGGATTGGTTCATATCGACATCGCACTTGTCGTCCTTCAGATTGAGATCCTCCTCGTCACCCGTTGTATTGACAATGATCTCCGACTCGCATTGCGCCCCGCCACGCAGAGCGATCTCAGACCGCGGAAACAGGTATGCTGCACGCCCCAGGTTCGCTCCGACCACGACCGTATCGCCCGAAACGGCAAATCCGTATCCGAACTGGTCTTGGGCAGCCGGAACCGTTGCGAGCAGTTTTACCGGAGCTGTGCCGGGCGGAGCACAACGGTTGAATATGTAGGCGGAGCCCTGATTTACGTTTGCCCCAATATCGTCCCGAAAGGCGCTCACGCCGAAGACGCCGCCATCTAGCCCAACGCCTATTCCGAACCAATCATCGGCTGCCCCGTCAGGTGCCGTCAATTTTTGCTCCTGGCTCCACGTCGTGAGGTTTCGTGTAAAAACATATGCGGAGCCCTGATTGGCATTTGCGCCGATGTCGTCCTGCCAGGCTCCGACCAAGGCCGTGTTGCCGGATATTGCCACACTCGAACCAAATTGGTCGTTGTTCGCACCGTCGCTTGCGGTAAGCTTCTGCTGTTGGGTCCAGACCGTTTCGTTCCGAACGAATACGTAGGCGGCGCCGGGCCTACATCCGGAAACGCCACCTGAGCCATCGCAGAAGGCTCCGATGAGGGCCTGTTCGCCGTTGATCGCGACCGAGTTGCCGAATTGAGTGTTTGCAACCGAATCGGATGCACTTAACCTTTGCTGTAGGCTCCAGCTAGATCCGCTTCTTACAAAAACGTACGCCGCTCCGCTGCGTAATCCGCTGGCACTCTCTGTACGAGCTCCGGCGATAATCGTCTCGCCCGAGATCGCAACGCTCGAACCAAACTCGGGTTCACTTTGACTACCTGACGGCGGGGAAAGAGTCTGCTGAAGCGACCAAGTCGTGCCTGTGCGAACATAAACGAACGCAAGTCCGAAGGTCGGCAACCTTAATGAGCCAACAATAACAGTGTCTCCCGAAATTCCCACACTATATCCGAAATTACAGGTGCAGTTGGTGATTGGCGGCGTGAGCTTTTGCTGTTGGGTCCAGCCTGTCCCATCTCGCACAAAAATGTAAGCCGCCCCGGGTGCAGGCATTGTAGGGGAAGGCCGGTCAGAGTTAGCTCCGATGATCACGGTGTCCCCGGAAATTGCCACGCTGATCCCGAAACCGCTGCCGGCCGTGCCGTCGGTCGCCGTTATCCGTGTGGTAGCAGAGGGCGAATTGCTCTCATCATCTTCCAAACCCTGATACGCCGATATGAGAGAGTCGTATTCTGATCTACTCTTAAGAAACTTCACCGCCGCATCGCCATTCAGCGTCGGCATTTTCTTGTCCAAATCCTGCGTCGCCGCTGTTCGCGTGTAGAGGGCGAGCGATGAGATGGCGATGGCCATGATTACTGTAAATCCTGTGAGAATAAGCGTTTTCACGGTCAAAAAATTGTTAGTTTGTCCACTCTTACGGTCGTTGATCCTGTTCTTCATAAAGCCTCCGGCGGGTCGGTAAAAGGTTAATTTCTTTTGCTTCAAATGTACATGCGTGAAATTCTGGCCAACTCGGACAAAAAAATAGGCCGACTGCGGTTTTTTTCAAGATGCTTGAGGTATTCTTACCCGCGTAGAGATAAATGAGGAGAACGGCAGGATGCAATAGCGGAATTAGCGGCGGATCGTGACATTAGCGGCGGAGAGGTATATCCGCAGCGGACGTTTTGTGCTAGGGTCTGGAACGGGAGAAACATTCGCGATCCTCCTGTGATCTTTGAAATTGATATTTGGAGCCGTTTGATAACCTATACCAGGAATACCACCTAAAAGGTGACAACTTTTTTCAGGACGACACACACAACACACGTGTCTTACTGTATTTTAAATTTTTCGCATTTTCGGGCGGAAAAGTGAGCGTAAAGTATTGATAAAAGGCGACTTATTTGTCCCACGGGGGTCGTGGGACAAAATGGGACAAAAGCGAATGCAGAACGCGGAATTCGGAATGCGGAATTGCGGAAAAGGCAGTGTTTACGGGCGTGGGAAATGTTTGGAACGCATGGAACACCGGAACAGCCGTTTTGGTCCCTTTTGCTCGGTCCCAGGTAAAAATAAGGCCGCCAAATTCTCTTTGACGGCCTCTAAGAGCTTTTACTACGAGTTCATCCGTGCATTCGTGGCTAGCTTCTTTTACTTGCGATGCGCAATGACATTAAAGTCATGGTACCTGGCCGAAAGCTCGTTCCCGCCTGCATCCGAGATGCCCAGGGCCGCGAGCGAACCGGTGAGCTTAAAGCCGGCCGTGCTTTCGCCGTCAGCGATCACGTCAAAGGTAACTATCAGCAGCCGCTGCGGCATTGCCGACGCGATCATTGGTTCGTTCGAGTCGATGAGGATGCCGATCCTTCCTGATTGGGTTGCGTTAACCGTTAGAGTCGCATCCGCTGGAGCCGCTTGGCCGAGGACGATCCGTGGATTCGCAAGCCTCGTCTCGTCGTATTCGAGCGTGAATGAGAGAGCTACTTCATCGCCATAAGGCGTGATCTCGATCGGTACTTCCACCGTCGATTCGAACGACTTTGCCTCACCGATCCGCAGTTCGCGACCAAAGAAATACGAATAGACCTCATCAAAAATAGCTCCCATTCTCTCGGGCACCATTGACGGAGCGGTCGGCCCGCCTGACGGAGTGAGCGGATCGAGACCAGCAGTGTACCTGCGTCCCTGCACGACGTCGCCCGAGGTTAATGCACCGTCACCAAGCGTCGTTCTCGGCGCACAGTCGGCCCGCTGATTCTCATTTGTAGCAGGATTTGGCGTATCTAGACCTGAGACGAAACGTCGAAGTTGGGTCACATCTGTTGATAGCATACTGCCATCACCGTCCGGCCGCGGAGCAACGTCACCCTCAAATCCAGCGGGCGTCGGAGTCGCTGTCGGTGTGGCTGTAGGCGAGGCGGTCGGCGTCGCCGTGGGCGTGTGAGTCGGAGTCGCGGTTGGCGTCGGGGTCGGGCCGCCGCCTGTTTGGACTTCAACAGAGCCAATGTCAGAGCCGTCACCGCCGGCCGCGTTCGGGATGGACGGGTTATCTACCAGTCTTGCGAGCCCTCGCTGATCGAGATTACCTATGTTGAAGAACGCTCCTTTGTCGATCACAGGGCTGGCTGCGTTTGGGAGATGTGTAAAGGTTGCTCCGCCATTGTTCTGCAGCGTCCCGAGATCAGGATCGACGCCGGTAATATTGGTCGCCGTGGTTCCGTTGATAGTGGCACCGACGGTGCTCTCGATAAGGTTAAAGCCGCCGGAATTGATCGCTCCGAACAAGTCCGGAGCCGTAGCGTTGCCTGCGTTGTTAGCCAATATGGAACCGCTTACCGGGAAAACGGTGCTTCCGGCAACGTTGTGGAGGCCTCCACCGGAACCGGTCGAGGTATTGCTGGCGACAGTTGAGCGGACAATTGAGCCGGCATTTGAGAATGGTGAGATGCCGGTTCGATAAATGCCGCCGCCATTACCGACGGCCGTATTGCCGCTGACCGTCGCATTTTGGAGGTCAATGACGCCTGACGTGGCCCATACGCCGCCGCCATTTCCCACGGTGGCCTGGTTCCCTCTGATCGTGGCTCGAACGGCGACTACCGCTCCGCGCCCGTTTGAACCGATGCCAACGGCCACGCCTCCGCCATGAGCCGCATTATTGCCAATTACTGTCGAGTCGTTAAGTTGAACAAAGGCGCTGTCGGGGCTATTATCGCCGCCAACGCCGACTCCGCCACCAAATCTGGTAGTCCCGAGCACAACGTTGTTGGAGATCGTCGAATTGTTGAATGTGATCTGTCCCCGAGCGAACGCACCACCACCGTTCCCGGTAGTGTTATTGTCCGAATTGGCTATATTTCCTGTAACGAGACAATTATTGAAAACTATTGTGTCGCCATCGCTCGCAAATAGTCCGCCGCCATCGATCGTGGCAGAGCTCCCGGTGATCACCATGTTGGTCAGGGTAAGAAAGCCAGCGTTAAATACGGCCCCGCCGTTCCCGGGGAAAGTGCCGGCGCCATTGCCTGCGGTCAGCGTTATACCATTGATAGAAATTATCGGATTTTCATCAATTGTGAAGATTCTGCTGTTGTTGTTGCCGCTGATAGTTAAAAGGCCTGATCCAGTCCCCACGATAGTGGCATCAGTGTCTCCAACAAGACTAGCATTAGGAAAGAGGATCTCGCCGCTTGTGAGAGTAATAGTGCGTGGCACGTTGAAAACGGTCGGATCGAACCCGATTATTTGGGCTCCCGCCGCAGCATTTGCATCCAATACAGCCTGCCTTAGGCTTCCGGCACCGCTGTCGTTAGTGTTGGTTACCACAAAGTTCAAGGTCGGCGTTGCTGTCGGCGTAGCAGTCGGCGTGTTTGTCGCAGTTGGTGTCGGGGTGCCGGATCCAGGGTCGGCCAAAATGCGTGTGACCGCGAAGAGATTGTTCGATATTCCGGCAAGCACCAGTCTTCCGCTGGCGTCACGAGCGACACCACGTGCGCCCTCCGCCGTTGAGGCGAAGTCGATGGTCTGTTTACCGCCCGTACCAAATGTTAAGTCGAGCGTTCCGTTCGAGTTATAGCGGGCTATGGCAAAATTACTATCGACCCCGCCCGCCCCGCCCGCGGCGACGATCTTGCCATCGGGCTGCAATACACCGGAAAGAGCAGCGTCGATCCCTAGAAAAGGAGTGCTAACTCGTCCGTTTGTGCCGAATAGGGTGTCGAGCGAACCGTCGGTCTTATATCGCGTGACATTAAAATCTTCACTGAGCTGTCCGATCGCCAATATCTTGCCATCGGGCTGAATGATCAAGTCCTGTATCTGCCCCGTGCCGGCTGTGTTAACGCGCCCATCGAGATCAAAAGTGGTGTCGAGAGACCCGTTAGGATTCAGCCTGGCGAGGCCGTAGCTGCAAGATCCCGACGCACGACAACCGCCGACAACGATCTTACCGTCCGTTTGCAGAGCTATGGCACGAGAATCGTGGTCGGTACCGATGAAGGTATCGTACTGAAGAGAGTTAGTGCCGGCACCGGCGATCCCGTTCCCAAATGTGGTGTCTGTCGAACCGTCAGCGTTGAATCGCTGTTGTCTTGCCTGCCCATCACTCTGGCCCGTAGCCTGAGAGCCGGTAACGATTATCTTCCCGTCGGTCTGGACGACGAGGGCTAGAGCTTCTTCCATCAGAGCCTGTGCAAATCCGTCACCCCCGCCGAAAGTTGTATCGAGCGAGCCGTCGGTATTGTACCTTGCGAGCACACCGAGAAAACCTGAATTGGCATTTGTATACTGATACCTCCCCAGCGCCAATATTTTCTGATCGGGCAGGATCTTGACGGCGGTCAGTTCGTCAAATCTCGAGAAGAACGCAGTGATGACCTTTCCGTCGCCGTCAAATGACGTGTCGAGTGTGCCGTCGGTATTGTACCTGACGAGCGAGGCATCAGAATTAGTCCCGGTAACCGATGCACCGACAACCACGATCTTGCCATCGGCCTGGATCGCGACACCGCGTCCGCCGTCATTTCCCGTGGCAATATCCGTCGTCACCTTACCGGTTCCGTTAAACGTCAGGTCCAAATCACCGTCCGCCAAGATCTCAAATGCGATCGCTGCTGCCGATTGAGAAGTCGTCAAATAGCTCGAAACTATACCGAGACCGAGAAAAATAACGGTTAAAATTCCGAGTGTGAGATTGTTGCGACTCTGTGTTTTATACGTCATGTCCGATACTCCATTGCTTGAAATGTCTGCTGTCAGAGATACATGCGTGAAAAGTGTCCGAAGTCGGACACGACTTTCGAAAAAAAGCCGGGCATTTGCCCGGCAATGGTGAAGTCCTTGATAACGAGCGCTATCTGGGGTCCAGAATTATACGGCCATCAAAGTATCTTGCCGCCAACAGATCGCCTGAGGAGTCAGAGACGCCGAGCCCGGCGAGCGAACCGGTTATGATCACCGGCGTATCTCCCAAACCCTCCCCGATCACGTCGAAAGTGACGGTCAGCAGCTGCCTCGGCATCGCCGATGCCGCCATCGGCTCAGTCGAATCAATAAGGATACCGATTCGGCCTTTTTCGTTCGTGTTTACGGTGAGTGTGGAATCTTCAACCGCGGCATCGCCGATAACAACGCGCGGATTCGTGAGTTTTGTTTGGTCGTATTCCAGCGTGAAACTGGCGGCAACCTCATCACCGTGCGGTGTGATCTCGATCGGAACCGCTACGATCGACTTACTCGCGGTTGCTGCTAGAACCCGCAGTTCGCGACCAAAGAAATACGAATAGACCTCTTCAAAAAAGGCCGAAACGCTATCGGGCACCATTGACGGAGCGGTCGACCCTCCGGACGGTGTGAGTGGATCGAGACCTGCCGCGTATCGGCGTCCCTGCACGACATCGCCCGATGTCAAAGCACCGTCACCCGACGAGGCTCTCGGAGCACAGTCCGCCCGCTGGGCCTCGTTGATCGTCGCATTCGGTGTATCCAGGCCGGCGACGAACCGGCGAAGCTGCGTGACATCCGTCGCCAGCATATTGCCGTCACCACCGGGCCGTGGGGCAACGTCGCCTTCGAAGCCGCCGCCGAGGATGATGGCCCCGATCTCGTTCGAGCCGACATCGAGGGCAGCGTTGAAAGTTCCGCGGTACGTCGCGTCATCGACCGGAACAAGCACACTGAAACCAGCCAATTCACCGCCGACAGGAACGTTGAACTGCGCGCCCGCCGCACTCCACGTCAAGGCCTTTGCGTCCGTCTCGGTATCTACCGCTATCGAGAGATCCCAGCCGTTCGGCGAAGTATAGCTCGATTGCGGAAACGTGCCGGTGGTGTGATCCCAGCCGACCGGCGGGAAGTCGAGCAGCGGCACATTCTCGGACGAGAGCCCGATCGAGAGTCCGTTCATCGGACGGTCGGAGTTGTTGATGAGGCGATACGAGAAGCGATAGTTTTCGCCCTCCAATTCCTTCGTAACCAGCACCGCGGTGGCCACGGCCGGTGTCGAGGGAGTTTCTTCAGCGGTGCCGACCGGTTCGACACTCGACTCGGACTCGGGCCTTGATGCTCCTGTAACCGTGAAAGTAAGCGGATCCGATAGGCCGTTTCCACCAACGGAACCCGGATTAAATACCCGCACTTCCCTCGGCCCTGGCGTCGAGAGGTCGGACCCGGGGATGATCGCCATGAGAAGGCGCTTGCCAAAATACAGCGTCGTCCGGTTCTGCCCGTTCCACCGAACGACCGCACCTGGCGAAAAATTCAGACCGCGAACGATGAGCAGCATCGGAAATGTCCTCGCCGGGATCGATGGCGGTGCCAAACCGGTGAGCACCGGACGATTGATGGCCTCAAAGTGGATGCCCGTGCCGTCGCTGGCGACCGGACGGTGCAGGCTGCACTGCGCTGCGAGGGCGTCTATGTTAGTGACATTGGTGATGATCGCGTCAAAACTTCGGCCCGCAGAATGCGGACAGCCGTCGGCCAGCGTGCAGACATTCTGGTTCACGCCGTGTACGTTTGCATGAGGCTGGACTTCAAGCCTTCGCTGTTGGCACGCGGGCGTGCTGTTCTGCTGGAGCTGCCTAGACACCCAGCGGTCGTAAACCTCGACAAAGTGGTTCTGGTAGGTTCCCGGCCGCCACTGTGCGGTGAGCTGAAATGTTCCGCCGGCCTGCGCCACGGCATTCGCAAGACACCCGACGCTTGCATCGATCGGCCCGCCGCCCGGCCGCGCCGTGATCAGGCTCGCGCCGCCGTTCAACAAAGCATGATTATCGAAATCGAACGCATCAAATTGATCGCCCGGATTATTCACCAAGGTTGTCAGCGCCGGAACCTGACACTGAAGCGGCGTCGGTGTTGCCGTGGGTGTTGTGGTTGGCGTTGCCGTCGGAGTATTCGTCGGGGTGGCCGTTGGAGTATTAGTAGGCGTTGCCGTCGGAGTATTAGTCGGCGTGGCCGTTGGAGTATTTGTTGGCGTTGCCGTCGGAGTATTAGTCGGCGTCGGCGTCGGAGTATTTGTTGGCGTTGCCGTCGGAGTATTAGTCGGCGTGGCCGTAGGAGTATTTGTTGGCGTCGCCGTAGGAGTATTCGTCGGTGTCGCTGTCGGAGTATTCGTCGGCGTTGCTGTTGGGGTATGCGTCGGTGTTGCCGTTGGCGTGTTCGTCGGTGTTGAAGTCGGTGTTGATGTTGGTGTTGGAGTCGGGCACTGACCGGTGTTTGCAATGGTGGTGATCTCGACGGGCGTGAGTGCGCGGTTATAAACGCTCAGCTCATCAACGGTGCCAAAGAAGGCATTACGCAAATCAGCATCGCCACGCGTTCCAATCGCCATATTGGTCGTAAACGTGAACACTGCATTATATGTAACCGGCGCAGTGGCTACGCCATCAACATAAAAGATAACCTGATTTCCCGACTTGGTAACCGCGACATGATGGAAGTTCGTGTCGGTGATAGGCAGCGTAGGTGCAAAAACACTTGACACACCAATCCTGGTCAAAACCAGACGGTTCGTCGGCTCATCAATTGCAAAACCGTATCCGTTGCTGCCATAAGCTAAGAATGTTCCGCCGTTGAAGCCCGCAGCCGGATTATTCGTCACAACAGTCGAACTTGAGCGTTTGATCCACATTTCAATCGTGAACGTCTGGAGTTGGAGGTTCGTTGGATTACCGAGTTGAACACGGTCGTTGGTGCCGTCAAGAACAAATCCTTGCCCTATTCTGCCCGTGCCGAAAGTCACACCATTTTCAAGCGTCCCGTTCTCGAATGTCGGTCCTTGCGAGTCGTTGCCATTGCCTTCCGCCTGATACGAAACTTCTCTACCGCTGATCGGCAAAGGTGTGCAAGTGGGCGTTGGTGTTGCACCACTATCGTTGGTATTCGTCACAGCGAAAGATTGCAACGGGATCGCTGCGCCGTTCCATTTAGCGAACCCTTCGGAGATAGCGCTGACGATTTCATCTGCCGAGGCAGCTTTTGACGGCGTCAGATAGCTCGATAGTAAGCCGATGCCGAGAAAACCTATTGTTATCACGCCGATAGCGAAGTTGCTGTGGTTTTTGATGATGTTTTTCATGTCGATTCTCCTAAAGTTCCGCAAAATTGTTGCTTTTTAGACATATGCGTGAAAAGAGCGGGAAGTCGGACACAATGATCGAAAAAAAAATAAAATTTTCGTTCGATCCTGATAAATAGGGATAAATCGAATTCCAGCTTCGCTCGAAAAAGTTTCCATTTACCTCCAAAAAAAGCTAGAATTCGACAACATCGACTCAAATCGGAGCGTATGAGCGAGAAGCAGGTTTCTGAGATCACACGGATATTGCAGGACTGGAATGGCGGGAACGAGGAGGCGAAGGAAGAACTATTGCCCTTTGTTTACGAGGAGCTAAAACGCCAGGCCCGCTATCTTATGTCTGCCGAGCGTAAGGATCATACGCTGCAGCCGACTGCGCTTGTTCACGAGGCGTTTTTGAGGATCAGCCAACAGACCGGAATCGACTGGCAAAATCGCAGTCATTTTTACGGCATCGCCTCACGCCTAATGCGCCAGATACTTGTCGATCATGCACGCAAACACGCAACGGCAAAGCGGGGAAGTAAGGCGATACACTTCTCACTCGACGATATTCAAATACCGATCGAGGAACGTGCAGATTCTCTGCTTGTATTAAATGACGTGCTCGACCGTCTCGAAATACTAGACGAGCAGCAGGCAAAGATCGTCGAAATGCGCTTCTTTGGCGGCATGAATAACGGCGAGATCGCTGAGAATCTTGGTATTTCAGAAAGAACCGTCGGACGGGAATGGCAGGCCGCCCGTTTGTGGCTCTTCCGCGAGCTAAATCCGGGCTAAAGATTTTTTGGCAGACTTTTCCGCGTTTCTACGCATATCCCTGCATAGACCGAAAGCTTTCTTTCTAAACCAACATCTATGCATACCGACCAATGGAAACAGATCAAGGATGTTCTCGCCGAAGTTCTTGCGATAGAACCGGAAGGACGACAACGTTTTTTGGACGAATCAGGACTCAGCATGGATGTACGATCCGAGGTCGATTCGCTGTTGCGCTTTGAAGACGAATCTGCCGATCTGATGCAGGTGTCTGCGGTCGAGTTCTCGAAGGATTTTGTTGCGGATGACGACGGCAGCCTCTCCGGAACTGAGATCGGGCCGTACCGGCTCATTCGCGAACTTGGCCACGGCGGCATGGGTGCGGTTTTTCTCGCTGAGCGTATCGATGGCAAATTTCAGCAAAAGGTAGCGTTAAAGCTGCTCAAGCGTGAGATGAACACCTCAGCTCTGCGGCGACATTTTGAACAGGAACGCGAGATACTCGCATCGCTCGAACATCCGAATATCGCACGGCTCCTCGACGCCGGAATGTCGGACGATAAGTTACCTTTTATCGCCATGGAGTACGTTGACGGGCTGCCGATCGATGAGTACTGCGAAACACGCGGACTCGATCTGAATGCGCGGCTCGAGCTTTTTCGTACCGTCTGCTCGGCTGTCGATTTTGCCCACCGCAATCTCGTCATTCATCGCGACTTAAAGCCGTCCAATGTCCTTGTTACCAACGACGGTGTGCCAAAGCTGCTTGATTTTGGCATCTCAAAGATCATTTCGAAGGAATACGCCGATGCCGACGCTGCGACCATTACGCGAATGGGCGTGATGACGCCGTCCTATGCCTCTCCCGAGCAGCTTCGTCGCGAAGGCGTGACCACCTTGTCGGATGTTTACAGCCTCGGCGTTGTGCTGTTCGAACTGCTCAGCGGCCATCGGCCGTTCGAAGACAAGGAGAACGACCTTCGCGAGATCTACGGGGCGATCATCGAGAAAGAACCGCCATCCCCATCGAGCATGATCGCGACCGGCGTACCGTCCTCCGTAGTTATGAGCGACGATGAGAAAGGCCCGTCCGACACCAAAGCTAACATTGGCCGGCGAACGGGAGCGGCCCAGATCTCGCTCTCGTCACAGAGCGTTCGCGGCGACCTCGACAACATTGTTCTGAAAGCTCTTCGTAAAGAACCCGAACGACGCTATTCGTCCGCAGGTAATCTTTCAGACGATATCGCCCGCCATATTCAGGGTTTGACCGTAACCGCACGGCCAAACACATTTAGCTACCGGGCAAGCAAATTTGTAGGTCGAAATCGCATCAGTGTCGTCGCGGCCGGGATCGTCTTACTTGCTGTGCTGGCCGGTATCGCTACTACGCTCTGGCAAGCCCGCGTTGCGGCGGCGGAGCGTGACCGGGCCCGTCAACAGGCCCAAAAAGCGGAGCGGATCAACGCCTACATGCAGAACATACTTAACTTCAACAACCCTCACTGGCTTTCGTCCAACCCCGAGCGAAATCTCAAGGCCACGGTTGCCGAGGCGATGGATGAGGCTATAAAACGTATCGATACCGACTTGGCCAATGAGCCGGAAGTTGAGGCAGAGATCCTATTCACGCTCGCTTTTTCGTTCAATAATCAAGGTCAACATGCAAAGGCGGATGAGTTGCTCAAGAAATCGATCGCAAAATTCGATCAAGCTCTCGGCCCGAGAAATGTTAGGTCGATGCAGGCGTCAGTAATTGTGGCCGACATTCTATCAATGAGCGGAAAGTATCAAGAATCCTCAGCGAAGTACGAAACGGCAGTCGATTATTTCAGGACAAAAGTTATCGAAGACCGGACGCAGAGCAAATGGCTCGCGATCGCAATGAATGACCTTGGCAGTATTTATAATTTGCAGGGAAGGTATCAGGAAGCCGAGGATATCACGCAGGAAAGCGTCGAGCACGTGATGAATATTACCGGCCAGGATCGCTACGCCGTTCCGATCGTATGGGCGAATCTGGGCACAATACGCGGAGATCGTGGCGATATTGACGCGGGAATTGATTTTTTCAACAAAGCTCTCAACGAAATGAAGCTTACAGGCGGCGACCAACGTCTCGAAGGTGCGATAGCGAAAATGAACCTCGGGAAGGTCTATAACTTCAAAGGAGACTACAAAGCAAGCGAACGATCTTTCCTCGAAGGCCAAGCAATCCTTGAAAAGATCGTAGGGATGGACAACGTTTTTGGAATGTTCATGATGTTCCACCTGACCAATAGCTATATAGGTCAGACGCGTTATGACGATGCCCTGAGTCAGATCGAGCGAATAGATCAGTTACAAAAAGAACTTTTCCCCGGCGGTCATATTGTATCTGCGTACCTAGACCAGGTACGCGGAACTATTCAAACCCGAACGGGTGCGATAGCGAAGGGCGAAATTACCTTGCGGGCGGCACTTGACGGCGTGAAGAAGAGCTACAAGGATCCAAGTCAGGAGATCGCACTCGTCAAACATTCGCTAGGCGAGAATCTGATCGCTCAGAAGCGTTTTGATGAAGCCCGCCTCGTACTTACCGAAGCAGTTGAGGGCTATGTAAAAACCCGCGGCCCCAGCCATCCCTTCACCAAACGTTGCGATGAGATGCTTGCTTCGATCCCGTAAACAGGCGTCGCTTTGCAGATATACTGTCGTGTGATCGATCACGAACAGATTGAGCGCAAAAAGAAGGGCGAGAGGTTGTAGCCTCCCGCCCTTTGGTATTAACGAACCGTTGGAAAGGTCAGTCGTTATTTGATGGAGCCGCCGACGAAACGCGTGGATATCGCGTTGCCGGTGATTCCCGCTACGTTGCGTTGTGCGAGCGAATCGGTGAAAGTGATCGCCGTTTCGCCCATCGTGTCAGCGGTAGCCGTGCGGTCAAAGGTGACCATGACGATCTGCTTCGGTGTGGACGATGCCGTCATCACCTCGGTCGAATCGACCAGGATACCAATGCGACCGGCTTCGTTGGTGTTGAACGTCAGGGTCGAGCCCTCCGCTGCACCATCACCGAGGACGATCTGTGGATTAGACAGTCTCGCCGCATCGTACTCGAGCGTGAAGCCTGCCGCCATCTCATCGCCCAATGCTGTGATCTCGACCGGAACCGTTACACGCATTCCGTCCGCCTTCGACTCGCCGATACGCACTTCTCTGCCAAAGAAATACGAATAGACACTGTCGATGATCGACGTGATCCTCTCAGGCATGATGCTGGTCGGTCCACCCGATGGTGTAATCGGATCGAGCGTGGTCGCATATCGACGAGTCTGGATCACATCGCCGGCATTAAGATTGCCGTCGCCACCCGTAGCACGCGGTGAACTATCTGCCCGCTGACGCTCATTGGTCAACGGATCTGGCACGTCCAGAGTGGTCGCAAACCTTCTCATCTGGATCACGTCGGTCGCGTTGATAACATTGTCACCATTTGGCCGCGGTGCCACGTCAGCTTCAAACCCGGCTGCCCCTGGAGGGCCAATCGAGACGACACCGTTTGAATAGCTTGCCGTGATCGTGTTGCCAAAGGCATCCGATAGGCTTCGCGTTATCGGCTGGTCACCAAAGGTGATCGGGGTTTGTCCGTTCGGTGCATTTGCCGCGACGTTAAAGGTTATTCTCACAACCTCACGCGACGGTGGCGATTGTTCAAACACGTTGGAAGAATCGACCAGGACACCAAATCGGCCCTGAGCAATTTCATTTGGATTGACCAAAATGCTTGTATTTGGCGGAGCGCCGCTACCCAATACAGCTGTCGGATTGGAGAGTATCGCTGTATTAAAGTTGATCGAGAACTGGAGAGCAGCCTCGTTGCCGAGTGAATCCAGAGAGATCGGTACAACTACGGTACCGCCCGGTGACCCGATGGCCGAAATTACGCGGACAACACGGGCTGTAGCCGGGGTTGGCGTTGCAGTCGGCGTATTGGTCGGCGTTGCTGTTCCAACCGGTGTTGCCGTCGGCGTCGCGGTCGGCGTATTGGTCGGGGTTGCAGTTGCAACTGGCGTTGACGTAGGCGTCGCGGTTGGCGTGTTGGTTGGTGTAGCCGTCGGAGTCGCTGTCGGGGTGTTAGTCGGCGTAGGTGTACCCGCGCCGCAATTGCCGTTATTCAGGATGATCGAGAATGCTCTTACCTGACCCGTATCGCCAGCAGCGTTGTCGCTGACATTCAGTGTCCAGTTTCCCGTTGCCGCTCCGCCATCCATCGGCGCGAACGGATTGTTCGGCGAGAAATTGCCGATCGGGAATGCTGCCGCGTCACCCCCTGCGTCGCAGTTGGACTCGATGCTCGGGAATCCACCCTCGTCATTGAGCAGCAGCTGTGAAATGTTGTTGTTGGCACAGCCGAATCCCGTCCCCGTAAAGCCCGGACGGTCAAAGAATGTTACCGTTGTTCCACCAGGCGATGTTAGACGGAAGATCAGGTCGCCAACCCATGAATGAGTGACGCCAACTCCGGTATTATTCACAACCGGACTCTGAACTCCGTCAAACCGGAAATCGACATCTGTGATATTTCCAGCACAGGTCACAGGCAAGGTGATCGGCACATTGGCCGGAACGTTGTCCGGAATGGTCACGGGCGGCCCCGTGTAGCTAAATACACCGCCTACCGCCGGTGTCGGAGTTGCCGTCGGGGTGTTGGTCGGAGTCGCTGTCGGAGTAGGTGTTACGATCGGCGTATTCGTTGGGGTCGGCGTTGGCCCGCCGCCAGCTACGATCGTGAAATTCACGTCGTTAATGTCAAAGAAGATGTTGCCGACCGCTTCGACCTTGATCCTGGCAGTGGTCGTCGGCGAATTGGGAACATTTATCGTTTCCGATCCATCATTTGCTGTCGAAGCAAGGATCGTCGTCGGGAAGGTTTGTCCTCCGTCCGTGGAAAGCGAGATCTTTACATTAGCAGTATCGATGCCGCCGCCGGTCGTTCCACTAACATCCCAGGTTACCGACACATTGGTATTTCCTGTCCATGTTGACGCCGTATTTTGGGTCGTCACCTTGAAAGGCGTCGTGGTATTGATAGCGTTTACCGTCATTCCAGCGTCCGAAATTCCGCCGAGCCCGTCACGCACGGTGACTCGGAAGTTCATAGTTCTCGCAGCTGACGGCAAGTCCTCGCCGGTGATACAAGTGCCCGCACAGATCGTACCGGTCGCCGAGGTTCCGGTAAAGGTTATTGGAGCCTCGTTCGAGTTATTGAGAATGTAGGGGAGGCTCGGGAAATTTCTCGACGACCCCGTAGTTGGAATGTAAGACCGAAATCCCGGCCGGAAAACAAGGCCGATATCGTCATCATCGGTAGTACCGGGATAACTTGCCTGCGAAGCTCCGGGGTCACTCTGCTCCCAGCTGTACGTAATAGGATTGCCATCCGCATCCGTAGCACTTGCGTTTAATAGGAAAGGTGTATTGAACGGAATAGTGTAATTGGTCAATGCCCCGATCACCGGCACCGCATTTGTGCCGCTAAGCGTGCCGCAGGCCGCACCAGCGCCGTTTACAAAATTTATGGCCTCGGTCAGGTTATACACGTGGAAAGTGTCAATTGAGTTGCGCCCAACGTTTGCGGTGCTGTTGCAGATACCTGCATAGCCCATGATGGTAACGGCGCTTCCCGGTTCCCGACGAGCGGCTGCGGGTGAACTTCCGCAGTTCGCTGCTGCGCTAAAGGTGTGATTACCAGCAAACTGATGGCCGAGTTCGTGAGCGACAAAATCCACATCGAAGGGGTCACCGACCGGATTCGGAAGACCAGAGAGGCCGCGCCCTTTGCCGCTTACATTACAAACAGATTGAAGTTGAGCAATCCCGCCAAACCCGGTCTGAAATACGTGACCCACATCGTAGTTGCCAGTACCAACGATCGTATCGAGGTTGACCTGATTAGCGTTTAGATCGGCGGACGATCCGTTGTTAGCATAATCAGCCGGCATTTCAGGATTCGTCACGTAAGTGATGTTAGTGCCCGAAACCAGCGTAAAGCGTACAGCGAGTTCCTTTCGGTAAACGCCGTCGATACGATTGATACTCGTGACGATCGCGGCGAGTGCTCTGGCCTGAGCCTGCGCATCGGTATCGCCGACCTGCCGGAAAAAGTTTGTGTACTCAAATGTCGATGCGACAGCCAGACGATAAGTACGTATCTGCGTGCCGTGAACAAACTGCGGGGAAAGTGTTTCTGGCTCAGGAGCGTCAAACAGATGCGGTTCGTTCGCGATCACCTCATCGAGTCGGCAATGGAAAGGCCTCGTCACTGAACCGAAGTCTTTTTTGTAGAAAACCACGTAGTTCTCTAAGTCATTTACCTGAAACGGGTCGATCGAATAAGTGCCTTCGTGAGCAAAGACGTAACCATGAAACCCCGTATCGGTAAAATCGAGTCGGGCCGTAGTCCCGGGCTCGTCGATACCAAGAGCCTGATAGGTGCGCCACGTTGGATGCTGTTTCGCGATCTCCGGGGACATGATTGGCGAGTCTTCGACGCGAAATCTTACAAAAGTGCCGTCCGGCTTAGGAAGTTGGATCACGTTCCTCGAGTTGCGGGCCGCATCAGAGAATTCCTCAGGCGAGCGTAGCAATGAGTCGCGGAGTCGGGCACTATCGACCCTAAAAGTCAAATATTTCTCCGGGACTAAAGTACGTGCTCCTCGCGAAGCGATCTGATCCTCGGTTACTATAGACCAGAGATCGGATTGGTTTTC
>JANNWQ010000124.1:0-5821 GCA_031408595.1 Acidobacteriota bacterium
GTAGAAAACCACGTAGTTCTCTAAGTCATTTACCTGAAACGGGTCGATCGAATAAGTGCCTTCGTGAGCAAAGACGTAACCATGAAACCCCGTATCGGTAAAATCGAGTCGGGCCGTAGTCCCGGGCTCGTCGATACCAAAGGCCTGATAGGTGCGCCACGTTGGATGCTGTTTCGCGATCTCTGGGGACATGATCGGCGAGTCTTCGACGCGAAATCTTACAAAAGTGCCGTCCGGCTTAGGAAGTTGGATCACGTTCCTCGAGTTGCGGGCCGCATCAGAGAATTCCTCAGGCGAGCGCAGCAATGAGTCGCGGAGTCGGGCACTATCGACCCTAAAAGTCAAATATTTCTCCGGGACTAAAGTACGTGCTCCTCGCGAAGCGATCTGATCCTCGGTTACTATAGACCAGAGATCGGATTGGTTTTCACTCGACGGAGCAGGGCGTTCCTGTTCCTGAGCTTTGGTAGTGCCGGTATTCCAGACCAGCGTGAGAGCTAAGCCGATGACCAATGCCAGCGACGCAATCTTTGCGAAACTTTTCATAACAACATCCATGTTTATTTTTTTGAGCTTGGTAGCAATTTGTTTTGAACTCACTATTATCCACATTTTGCTCCCATTTGGCTAGAGAAAAATCTCAAATCTAACGAAGGTAGTTTCTCAGCTACCAATGTTTTCTGGGCGCGATTTGTCGTCTAGAATGGCTTATGCACGTTTTGATCGTAAAACTTGGCTCGATCGGCGATATCATCCATACGCTGCCATCGCTGGCGGCTATTCGTCGGGCTATGCCGGACGCTAATATCTCCTGGGTGGTCGAAGAAGGCGTCGCGGAGATGCTTCGCGGAAATGCGTTGATCGATAACCTGATCGAGGTCGACACCAAGTCGATGCGCGGCGGGATGGTGATCGAGGAGATGCTTCTCGGTATAGGCAAGCAGTTGCGGGATCTGCGCAAATTCAAATTCGATATCGCGATCGATTTTCAGGGCCTCTGGAAATCGGCGACGATCGCGAAACTATCGGGGGCGAAACGCCGCTGGGGATTTTCCCGCGAAGGGCTTCGCGAACCTTCGAGCCGTGTTCTACTGACAGACACGGTTCAGGTTCCCGCACAGATCAACGTCATTCGAAAGAATCTGGCTCTCGCGAGCGGTGCCCTTGCGTTTCCCTTGACGGATGAGATTGAGTTCCCGATCGCGACAACGCCTGAACACGTCGCTGAGGCCGATGCGATCATTGCACGTGCGGCCGGCGATTTTGCTATTCTCAATCCCGGCGGCGGATGGGTCACCAAACTCTGGCACGCCGAGAAATTTGGCGTCCTTGCGGACAGGCTTTGGGAAAGTCACGGATTGGTTTCGGTCGTTGCGACAGGGCCGCGAGAGACAGAACTCGCTCAAACCGTTGCCGCAAACAGCGGTTCGGGCCGCACGATCCTGGAGCAGCCGAGTCTCAAAGGATTTTACGAGTTAGCAAAAAAAGCTAAAGTTTACGTCGGAGGCGATACCGGACCGACGCACATCGCGGTCGCAGCCGGAGCACCGGTCATCGGCATCTTCGGGCCGACGGAATGGTGGAGAAACGGCAGCCCGAACCCGGACGACATCGTCGTTGAACGCAACGACATCGACTGCCGCGTCGACTGCCACCGCCGAACTTGTGGTAAATGGATCTGTATGGACATCGATGTTGAGACCGTGCTCAATGCTGTTTCGAGGAGACTCGCCAATTAATGGCATTTAACAAACGCACCCTCCAACGCATTCGCGTCCCGCTCGGATTTATCTTCGCGGCGGTCTTTATTGTCTTTGCGAAGCCAACCGTGTTGAGCCTTGCCCTAGGCAGCGCGGTCGCGGTTGTCGGCGTGCTGATACGCGCATGGGCGTCGGGGCATATTCGCAAGGCAAGGGAGCTTGCCATAAGCGGGCCTTACGCTCACACGCGAAACCCGCTGTACGTCGGCAGCTTGCTGATGGGCGTCGGATTTACACTTGCGGCAGGCGTCTGGTGGCTGGCGATCATATTTTGTGTGCTGTTCATCGGCATCTATTTGCCCGTTATGCGCGTCGAAGCAGAAGATATTCGTCAAATTTTCGGCGAGGAGTTTGACGAATACGAACGCAACGTTCCGATGTTAATTCCACGTGTAACGCCGTGGAAAAGTACGGGCACCACGTTCGATTTTCAGCTATACTTGCAGTACCGCGAATACCGCGCCGCGATTGGCGTCGCTCTTGCGATAGCGGTTTTGGTCGCCAAAGCGTACTTTCTGCCATAGATCGATGAACATTAGGTCAATTTTCCTGTTGGTTGTTATCGCAGTATCTGTCGCCGCTGTTTCCGCGCAGACCGACCCTGGTCGTGTGTTCGCCGGCGAAACGATGACGTTTGAGGGCAAGGTCAGCCGTTTGAAGATCAGTGTTTCGGTCGCCGAACTGACTTTTACCGCCACGACCGCACCTGATTCGAAAGAGCTAACCGTCAAAACCGACGCGATCTCTAAGGGAACGCTGCTAAAACTCTTCCGATACAGCTTCGCTCAAAATTATGTTTCGACCATCGATCTAGAGAATTTTCGTATCCTAAAAACGACCAAACGTGATGTGCAAAAGGAACGCGTTCGTGAGAGCGAGGCACTCTTTGATTACACGCAAAAAAGCGTTACATGGATAGAGACCGATCCGAAAGACCGAAA
Source organism: Acidobacteriota bacterium (assembly GCA_031408595.1). Lineage (GTDB taxonomy): Bacteria > Acidobacteriota > Blastocatellia > Pyrinomonadales > Pyrinomonadaceae > OLB17. The sequence goes on from JANNWQ010000124.1 coordinate 2,702, forward strand.
TCGCCCGCCGCGACGCATCGCGTCGGATCTGATAGGCGAAACGCACGATATGGTCTCGGCCATTTACGCTCTTCGGTTGCAACCGCTCGCGATCGGCAAACGTTTTGACCTGACGATCAGTGATTCGGGCCTTATTTATAAAGTGCCGGTCGTCGTCACGGGCCGCGAGCAGCAGAATACTGAACTCGGAAAGCTTTGGTGCTTCAAGATCGAGCCTGAGGTCTTCGGCCGTGGCCGCCTGATCGAGCAGAAAGGCAAAATGATCATCTGGGTAACGGATGATATTCGCCGGATTCCCGTCAAAGCTCGGATCGATTCGCAGTACGGCAAGATCGAGATAAAGCTGAAAAGCTATAAGAAATAGGTGTTAAAGCTTTAAATCGGCGTATCTGTATCCATAGCGACCACTTGTTACTTTTTACTCAAAGCCGCATACTTAAGGTTGCGGCTTTTGAGTTATGGAAACGAAAATAGTCAAGAAAAGAGCGGCGACAACCAAACAAGTCGCCAAAAAGTCGACAACCGTCGATCCGTTTGCAGAGGTAGTCGAGGTATCGGCACCGGCCAAGCGTTCGGTAAAGGTTATTAAAGCGGAAGCAAAGGCACCTGCTAAGCGTGCGGCCGAAAAAGTCGAAGCTCCTGTCATCACGGTTGCAACCGACGCCTTTGCGGCTCCAGCGGGTGAATCCTCGCCGGTAAAGAAACGTCCTGTTAAAAAGGCAGCCAGCAAGGCGGTCGCGGTTGCTGCACCTACAAAAAGAGCTGCGAAAAAGCCTGTAAAGAAAGCAGTAAAAGCTATAAAAGCTGGTTTTGACGTAGCCGACGAAATCGCGGCGACGGAGCCAGTAGTTGAGGTTTCGCCTGTATTTAAGGCTCTCGCTGACGTTTCACTTCCGGAACTCGAGAAGGAAAACCGCGCCCGTCTGCTAATGCAAACGCCGACGCGGCTCTATTTCTACTGGTCCGTCCGCCAGAACCCTTGGAAGCAGCTCAAGAATATTTTTGGCGACGATCTCGGTAGCTACACGCTTGTTCTCAAACTCACCGATACTAAGCGCGGTACCGAGCAGATACATCCGTGCGAGGCCGAAGGCAACTGGTGGTTCTCCGTCGAGCCTGACAGCGAATATCAGGCGGAGATTGGATTTTACGCTGTAAATCGCCCGTATTTCAGAGTGATTTACTCGAATACGATCCAGACGCCGAGGCGTTCACCGAGCGCTAGACCGGCAAGCGATGCTCAATGGACAGTTTCGGCAAACAAGTTTGCCGAGGTGCTCGACGTTGCCGGATTTTCGCGTGATGCTTTTGATGTTGCGATGGCTGGCGATGACGTTCACGCCGCTGAGAACACAACGCATGTCGCTTTTTCTCAGTTTATCGGTTCGAACAAGCACGATCTCGGAGCGATCTCACCCGAGGATATTCGCTACGCGATGCTCGCGCTCGCGTCGGGCTTCACGCTCGAAGAATTGCGAACTCGTGTCAGCCCGGCACTCTTCGCGATCCTGCAAGCAAACACGGAAAAACTGCAGGCATCTAGTGCTCTTGCGGCTTTGAGTGAATACTTCGACATTGACGAAGCCGAGTGGACCGAAGAAGAATTTGGCTCAGCCGTCTACGGAGCAAGCCTTGTGCATTTTCCAAAGACGCTAAAGACAAAGAACATCTCATCGAAAAGCGGAGCGACATTCGCACCGCGATATAATCCGGTCAGTTCGCATTCACTTGGGAATTAGAGATTAGGTATGCAAACCATAGAGATTCCAATTAGCGAATATCAGAAGCTACAGGAAGAGCTGTCCCTGCTCAAGGATACGGAGCTTCTGAAGAACGTAAATAAACTGGTTGAAGTTCTCTATCAGGATAGATACGGCCTTTATATGGGCGATTTCACCGACGATCTGACGGAACATGCTCTAGACAACGCTTGGGAGATAGAAGACAGTGAGTGGGACAAGGTATAAGCAAAAGGACATAGTCCTTGTCCCGTTTCCGTATTCGGATCTGAGTGGGTCGAAACGGCGCCCGGTTTTGATTATCTCCAATGACGAATATAATCAAAGATTTCAAGACGTCTTGGTCTGTGTCATCACGTTAAATCTCCGTAAAGACGCTTACTCTATCGAACTCGAAAATTCTGATCTTGAGGTCGGTGTGCTTCCCGAGAGTTCACTAATAAAGGCTCATAAGCTTTTTACGATCCATCAAGAAAAGATCGTTCGAAAATACAGCGTTGTCAAAGATGACTGTTTTGAAGAAGAAAGTAATAAGATCAATCAGTTGATCGAAAAGTAGACTTTATACGTCTGTCGAGAGTATCCTTTCACCAAACATGCCTCTCGGATACTTCAGCCTCATTCTCCACGCACACCTGCCGTTTGTACGGCATCCGGAATATCCTGAGTTTCTTGAGGAAGATTGGCTCTACGAGGCGATCACCGAGGTTTATCTACCGCTAATTTACATCTTTCAGACGCTTCACGAATCGGGCGCAAAGCCCCGGCTCGCGATGAACGTCTCGCCACCGTTGTGTGAGATGCTCGCCGATCCGCTGCTGCAGGAGCGTTACACGCATCACCTCGAAAATCTGATCGAGCTGGCGGTCAAAGAGGAATTTCGCACACGCAGCAAGTCGCCCGAGTTTCACGACGTCGCCAAAATGTACGTCGAGAATCTGATCTCGTCGCTCAATCTCTGGAACGACCGCTACAAGCGAAATCTCGTCAACGCGTTCAAAGAGCTGCAGGACGAAGGTGTGATCGAGATCATTACGTGCTGTGCGACGCACGGATTTTTGCCGCTTATTTCGACGCACGAGGCTCGCCGTGCTCAGATCGAGATCGCAGTCACGAATTACAAAAAGCACTTTGGACGGCAGCCGCGAGGCATTTGGCTGGCTGAATGCGCCTACGAGCCGGGAATTGAAGACCTGGTAAAGGACGCTGGCATCGAATATTTTATAAGCGACACGCACGCAATACTTTACGGCGATCCGCGGCCGCGTTATGGCGTTCACGCTCCGGTTGTCACACCGAATGGAACGGCTGTGTTTGCACGCGATGTCGAGACCAGCCAGCAGGTCTGGTCGGCCGAGATCGGCTACCCCGGAAACAATCT
>JANNWQ010000125.1:0-4260 GCA_031408595.1 Acidobacteriota bacterium
CCGGCGAGAACTCGGTTTCCTGAAACACCACTCCGCGAAGCCCGACCTGTTTCAAAGCCGCGACACCCGCGTGTCCCATTCGCCCAATATCACCAAAACACGTCACGCCCGCACGAGCACCTTCGACGGCTCCCGCGACGGCTGAGGCAAGGATGTCTTCGTCAGAAAGCTCGGCACGCAAGCCGTTTAACTTGAGCAGCCACGAACGAAAATCGTGTTCGACATCGTCAAGTTGATTGCGAAACGCAGTAAGTTCGAGATGCGAGTGGCAGTTTACGAAACCCGGCAGAATGGCGGCGAGGCCGAAATCTTCGAGTTCTGCGACAGGGAACTGAGCGGCCAACGATTCGCGAGTACCGACCGCGACTATCACCTCACCATCAATGGCAACCGCGCCGTCTTCGATCGGAGGAGCCGAGATAGGCAGTACGTATCGGGCCGCGAGAATCTTCATTTTTGTACGCTTTGCTGAGCACGATAGCGGGCGAGGATCGATGTTACGTAGTTTTGAGTCGAGGCGATACCGATACGCGAAACGAAATCGGCCTCCGCGAGGGTCGTGGCGTCTGTGTCTTTTGTCCACTCCTCGACGCGGCTCGGACCGGCGTTGTAGGCGGCTAATGTCATTGCGGTTTCAGCAGGTCGGCCGCGATATGGCTCGCGTAGCTTTTCGAGATACCAGCAGCCAGCCTGAATGTTGCGTTCCGGATCGGCAAGGAACTCGTTTACATTCTCAGCCGCCTGCTTCTCAAATTCCTTGAAGCCCGTTTCTTTAGCCCACTCGCGTGCAACGAGCGGCGTCACCTGCATCAACCCAACCTCAGCGTCGGCACCTATCTTCCAAGCCCGAAAGTAAGTTTCTTCGTATATCAGACTCCAGACGAGCTTCTCATCGAGCCGGTAAACGCGGGCTTGGCGTTCGACAAGTACGTCGTACCGATGAATCCAGTAATCAGGGAAAAAGATGCTCGCTGCGGCCACGATAGCCACGGTTACAAGCAGAGTTGAGATCAGATAGCGAATCATCGAAATGGCTATTTCTTAGAGACCGGGCGGCGAAGGACGGAGCCTTTTCGTATCGGGGCAGAACCGTCGATCGGTTCGTCGGTCGAACGCGATACGGTGCGCACTCGCGGCTCGGGCCGCTCGCCCGAGCGGGCCAATTCGGCAAACAGCTCGACATCATAGTCGGCCTCGGCCGCCATCTCCTGACGGACGTCGATCAGTATCTCCAAAAATTTAGGCCGACGGTACATTGTTCTCCAAGAACAATTGTTTACCGAAGGCCACGTTTTCGTCAAACTTGTGAATGATCGATCTACTGGATCATGGTTGCGGTTGGTATGTCGTCAAAGCTTCCCGGCGGTATCGATGGCATTCGGTCGTGTCCGAGAAACTCACACAAGCTTTCAAAATTCATCGGTTCGGCGAAGAGAAATCCCTGACCGCCTTCGCAATTGAGTTCCTCGAGCAGTTTGAGCTGTGTATTCGTTTCAATCCCCTCGGCAACGACCTTTAGATCGAGTGTACGAGCGAGATTGATGATTGCCCGCACGATCTCATCGTTATTGCCGTCCGCGTCGATCATGGAAACAAATGAACGGTCGATCTTTAGCGCCGAGATCGGTAGTTTCTTTAGGTAGCCGAGATTGGAATAGCCGGTGCCAAAATCATCGATGTTAATTTCGATGCCATTATCGCGTAGCTGATTCAGCATCACTATTGCACGGTCCTGATGCTCGAAAAATACTGATTCGGTTATCTCCAACTTAAGATCCCGGGCAGGGAATTTAGTTTGATGAAGGATGTCTTCAATATTCTGCACCAGCGTCGTTTGGCTGAACTGACGACATGAGAGATTGACGCTGACGCCGTAACGACGTCCGTTATCTAGCGATCCGATCTCACTACAGGAACGCGTGAGCACCTGTTCACAGAGACGGTCGATCAAACCGATCTCCTCGGCCAGCGGTATGAATTTTGATGGAGAGATCTTGCCAAACTCGGGATGCTCCCAGCGTGCCAGCGCCTCAAAGCAGTCAATCTCACCGGTTGCAAGTGTGTAGATCGGCTGATAATAGACCTGTATCTCCTCGCGTTCGACCGCACGTCGCAGATCCGTTTCGAGGCGAAGTATCTCCTTCGCCGCCTTGTGCATTTTTTCGTCGAAAACTTCGTGCCGAGCCTTACCGGCACGTTTTGCCTGATACATGGCCGTGTCGGCGTCACGCATCACATCCTCCGATGCAAGGTGTTTGTCCGAAGCATGAAGTATGCCGATACTGGCCGAGCTGTACACTTCGTGACCGCGTAGATCGAATGCCATGCGGAATTTTTTCTGGATGCGGTCAGCAATGCGAGTCACTTCGGCGATGTCGTATTTGCCCTCGACCAGAATCGTAAACTCATCACCGCCGAGACGGGCAACTATATCAGAGGGGCGCATGCAGTCGCGAAGGCGGACGGCGATCTCTTTTAACAGATCATCGCCGATCAGGTGGCCAAGGCTGTCGTTAACGTACTTAAACCGGTCGAGATCGATAAATAGTACGCTGACCTTATAACCGTCGATAGTGCGGACCTTTTCGAGAGCATTGGCCAGGCGGTTCATGAAAAAGAGGCGGTTTGGAAGGCCGGTCAATGCATCGTGGCTTGCCTCGTACTTTAGTTTCTCCTCTGCACTTTTTTTGTCCGTGATGTCCTGGATCTGAAAGATCAGATTTGGCTGGTTTGACTTTGCGTCATTTGCTGTCGAGACGCTCCAAGATGTCCAAACCGTACGCCCGGTTTTGTGAATATATCGCTGCTCCATCTGCCAGCTTGCGATCTTGCCGCTGAGCAGCTCGTGAACCTTGACGAGCGTTATCCCAAGATCGTCGGGCATCGTGATGGCTTGAAAGTCGGTTTCGAGCAGCTCAGCTTCGGAATAGCCGAGGATCTCTGACAGTGCACGATTTGTCTTGAGCCAATTACCCGACGGGGCGACCAGACCGATGCCGATAGGCGCGTAGTCAAATGCGCTGCGAAAGCGTTCCTCAGATTCACGTAAGGCGTCCGATTGAGTTTCGAGAATTGTGGCGTACTGCTCTGCCTGCTCGGCTTGCTGCATCGATATTTCGACGTTCTTCAGATACATCCTATAGGAAAGAAAAACGAAGAAAATCACCGGAAGCGTTGCAAGAACAATTCCGAAACCCATGTAACCTGCCATCTGAACAAGAAGCCCGGCACTAGCCGCGCCGACAAAATATGAGAAGAATGTCCAAATGTACTTTGTCTTCCACGTTTCCCAGAAAGGGATTTCCTCCTTGTGGGATCTTTGGGTCGCCGCGAGTATCGTATTCACCAGGAACTGAACTATGGCGATAATGGAAAGAGCGATAATGGGATTTGTTTGAAAGAAAACCCGTCCATCGAATTGACTCTCGGTGTACAATCCCGAAAATCTTAACACCAGGACGACTACAGCGGTTGAAACCGCCATCGTCGCCGCGTTGAAGAATATTGTGATATTTCGATTGCAAAAGCGCCATGCAGAGGCAAAGGCCTCGACCGCAGCGAGTAAGATCGCAAATTCGCCGCCGTATGTGAGTAGCGTCAAAAAAATAAAAATGTCGGAAACCGATATGTGCGAATTGAAGCGCGGTATCTGAATAGTGATCCGCGACCCAACAGCTATCGTAAAGATGCTAAGTAAAAGCAAATACGCATCCGCTCGGGCAAGATCAAGGTTGGCAAGCGCGACAATAACACTCACCAATCCGGCGACTATCACCGTGATCATATATCGATCGGAGTTTTTGGTCGTGTCCATGCCTTACCTTTGCTAGCGACGAACGGCGCTAAGCATCCGTTGACGCGGGAAACGGGCAAACTTTCTCTCTGGATGTCAGTACTTGGGAGGGCGAGTGACAAAAATGTCGATTGAAAAAGAAAGAAGGCTGGGAGAAGCCTTCTTTATTATCAGGGTTGGCAACGCGTTTGTCTAGTGTTTTCTTTTATTAAACAAACAACGTCGTGCAGCTGTCTGTGTTTTTGTAGCCTGCCTTGAAGAAGCTCTTGTGTGCTCCTTCAAAATCAACGTTGCTGAGCATGCAGATATTCTCGGTACGGTTTAACAGTTCGAGAGACAACACCGAGAGACACTCTGACCCGACGCCGCGGCCGCGGTACTTCTCGTTGACATAAACGCCTTCGAGATAGATACCATCTTCGGTTTCGGCGATGATGTCGGCTTTGAAAACAAGCTGATCACCATCG
>JANNWQ010000126.1:0-13039 GCA_031408595.1 Acidobacteriota bacterium
GTGAAATTATAGGCCCGCTCCCGGATTTCATGGCGCGCAATCAATCAGCCTCGCAAGAAAGCCGCCAAATTCAGCTTGGATTTAAATTTATCTTTTAGTTGGACCGCCATTTAGCCAACGTCCTGTCGGGCGACACCATTAATTTCGAGAACCAGAGCTGCTCCGTAAGCCTTTGCAGGCGTTTGATAGCCGGGCGTGAAGTTGCCGCCCGTGATCTTTTCCGCGATGTTTAGGGCGGCGATGGCGGTTAGGGTGTAGCCTTCGGGGCCTTGTTGGCGTGATTCGACGGAGTTGCCGTCGGCGTCGGTGGCTTTGCCCCACATTAGGGTTTTGCCTTTTTCGCGTTCGGCGTCGGACGGGCCGCCGGCGGGGATTTTCGATTGGAGGTACTTTTGGATCGGCGAGGTCGCGAGGAGCCAGCCTAGGTAGCGGGACATCTTCATCATCTTGAGACTCGACGGCGGGACGATGGTGAAGACCTCGATATTTGGAATGCCGGTCGAGTAAAAGGCGGTCGAGATATCGCCCCATGGAATCGTCACGCCTTGCTTAATCACCCGGTCGCTACCGCTCGCGGTTCTGACTTCGCCGAAATCAATCTCCCGTGTTTTCCACGCTGCCGGAACGCTCGTGATCTTGCCGTCTTTGCGTATCGCTCCGCCCTTGCCGACGTTCATCGTCATCGTCGCCTGCGTGCCGTGCGAGATGCGGCCTATTCCGTAAAATGCTAGCGAAAGATGCGTCGCGGTTGGCAGACGATCTTTCAAATGCATCGCGAGGCAATCGCTCGGCACCACGTCAAACCCGACGCCCGGCATCACCATTACGCCTGCCTCGACGGCCTTTTTATCCATCGCAGCACACGTTTCAAAAACGCTGATCTCTCCCGTGATATCGGTGTAATGTTTCCCGTTACGCAGACACGCCTTGACCATCGGCATACTCGTGATCGAAAACGGCCCCGCACAATGAAGCACCATATCGACCTCTTGCAAAGCCGCATCGAGCTTCGCCGTGTCATCAAGCGAGAAGGCCCGATGTTCAAGGCCATACTTCGCCGCAAGCTCCGCGACCTTAGCTTCGTTGCGCCCAGCGAGAATAGGTTTGAGCCCACGCTCAGCCGCCATTCGGGTGATCAATTCGCCCGTGTAGCCGTTGGCTCCGTAGATGAGGAATGTGTTTGTCATGGTTAGTCTCTTATGGATGGATAAACAATATCTAGCAATATATCAAATGAATGTTTCTTCAGGCTTTTCGCGTCGTAATTGCCGGCTGTAATGACTACGATCAAATCGTTTGTCTTATCGATCAGCACCTTTTGACCACCATTGCCGCTAAACTCGATGACCGAGTATGCTTTACCCGCTTCCGGGAAACTCTGCAGCCAAATTTGGTAACCGTAATGCGTCTTCCAACCGTCTGCGTCCTCCGAGACCTTGATCCAAGGCTTGGTTGCATCCTCGATCAATTTGGCGGGAAGAATCTGCTTTCCCTTCCATTTGCCGCCATTCATCAAAAGCAATCCTATTTTTGCAAGGTCTCGCGAGCGCAGCCGAAGTCCGGAGTCGGCATCAGGTTCGCCGCCCGTCCACTTCGAAAACTCATACTTCTTGATCCCAAGGGGACCTAAAAGATGAGTTTTAACTAATTGCTCGACATTCATGCCCGTCGTCTTTTTAATGATGACAGCGAGCACCTGAGTTGTGCCGCTGTTGTATTCAAATGCAGTCCCGGGCTTCTTGATCGAGCGTCTGCTCAGCACGTAATCGATCGGATCGGGTGCGTTGTTCATCTGGAAGTGAGTGTTCTTCGGGTCGAGAGGCGGGAGCTCCTCGTTCCAATCGAGACCGGGAGTCATCGTAAGCAAATGTCTGATCGTAATGTTTCTCTTATCGCCCTCGGCATGTTTTCCATACTCGGGAAAAAGGTCGAACATCGGCTGATCAAGACTTTTTATCTTACCTTGGGCATGAGCGATCAACACTGCGAGGCCCACTACGCTCTTTGTTATGCTGCGAATATCATGGAGCGTTTCGCGGTTGTGGTTAACAAAGCCTATCGAGCCCACACGATTGTTCTCATCCTCGCCGCCGAAATAATTCTCGTAAGCCAGCTTGCCGTCACGAAGGATCAGAAGACTGTGAATATTAGCGTAGGTTCCTTTCAAGATCTCATTCGTACCCGCCACAAGGGTCTGTTCCTGCAGTTTCACAGACTTGAGCGTACCCGTCTGAATGCCGTCATTTAGTTTCGCTGGCGGCGAGTATTTGTACGCGGAGCCGGGTTGGGATAGTGCCGCCATCGGGATCAAAAGTAAGCCAGCAAGTAGAACGGCAGTACAAATTGAATTGGATAAAGTTGTAGTCATTACTTAAACCCCCTTAATTGCATTGACGAAGATACCTACTTTAGTTGGCCATCGAGCAGGTTTTGAACGCGGCCAACTTGCCCATCGGTCAACCGGACCTTGATCCCGTGCGGGTGACTCGGCGAATTTGTCAGCAGGTCCTTTACGATGCCGACGGTTTGTTTCCCGGTTCGCTGGTCTTGCTTCAGCACGATAGCCACCTGCGATCCCGGAAGGATTTTCTTTCGTTCTCGATGCGGCATTGGCTATTCCTGTTTAGAATACATCACGCTCCAATTTCTGTGTTTCCTTGAGTCTATCCAAAAAATCCTTTCGGTCAATCTCACGGGCTCCAAGCGCTTCCATGTGAGGTGTCATCACTTGGCAATCCAGCCACGTGGAGCCGCGTTGTTTTACGTGATCGATAAGAAAAAGCAGGGCGAGTTTTGACGCATTTGGGGATTTGTAGAACATCGATTCGCCGCAAAAAACGCCGCCGGCGTCGTTGCCGTAGAGGCCGCCGACTAGATTGCCGCCACGGTCCCAGGCCTCGACGCTGTGGGCGTCGCCTTCATGGTGAAGCTGCGAATAGACTTTTTCAAAATCCGACGTGATCCACGTTCCGCCTTGGCCGGGACGATTGGCGAGTGAGCATTCACGAATTACTTCGGTGAATGCTTTGTCGATAGTAAATGCAAATTCTGCCTTTCGATGTTCCTTTGCAAGGCTGCGGGGAACGCGAAGCTCGGAAAATTCGAGTATCGCTCTGCTTTCAGGACAATGCCACGGCAGCGGAAGGCCCTCGGTGTACCACGGGAAAATGCCCTTGGCGTAAGCCTCGCGGACATTCTCCACCGTCAACGGCGTGCCGTACGCGATAACGTCATCCGAACGGTACACGTACTGACCGATCTGCACCCATTCGGGATAGTCGTAGGTTAGCGGATCGGGAAAGCTCGCGTTCGGCATAATTAAGTTTACCGCAGAGACGCGGAGACGCAGAGTGAGTAAGAAATCTTGGCCGCAGATTAGTGCAGATGACGCCGATAAGATAGCCGATCATATTCTTATCCGCGTATATCTGCGTTCATCTGCGGCAAAAATCTTCTCTCATCTACACTGTTTTCAGCTTCCACTTGCCGCGTTTGAATAGCAACGCTGACGAAATCGCAAGCAGCGAGAAGGCGAGCGTGATGGCCCAAAATACGCCTTGCGGGCCGTAGCCGAAATGGTTTGCGAGTATGTATGCCAGCGGTATCTCAAACATCCAGAAAACTATCAGATTGAGATACGTCGGCGTCCACGTATCACCGGCACCGTTGAACGAGCTCTCCATCACCATACCCAAACCGTAAAAGGCGTAGCCGTAGCCGACGATCCGGAGGCAATCGCTGGCGTACGCCGAGACAGCCGGGTCGGTCGTGAAAATGCTCACTACAAGGCCGGGAAAGATGACGAAGAACAAACCGGCGAGGCCGAGTAGGCCGGCGTTCAAGCCGCCCGCGAGCCAGACTGAGCGTTCGGCACGCTCCGGTTTTCCGGCGCCGAGATTCTGGCCGACGAGCGTCGCAGCCGCATTGGCCAGGCCGACCGCTGGAAGCAGTACGAACATTATCACGCGCAGCCCGATCTGATAGCCCGCGAGAGCGACGGTTCCAAATCCCGCGAGGATCATCACGAGCCCGGTCCAGCTTAGCGTCGCGATCAGGAACTGAAGTATCGCCGTCGACGAGAGCGTCACGAGCGACCACAGTAGCTTCGGGTCGAATTTCCAATGCTCGCGTTTGACGATCAAACGGCCATTTTCACGAATGAAAAGTGCCCATGCGGCATAGAGCACGCCCGCACCGCGTCCGCAGACGGTCGCGACGGCGGCGCCGGTTACGCCGAGTTCAGGAAACGGCCCGATGCCAAAAATGAACAGCGGACAGAAGAGGATGTTCAGCCCGTTGGCGATTACCAGTACTCGTAACGCGATCGCAGCGTCGCCCGCCCCGCGAAAGATACCGTTGAGCAGGAACAGAAACACGATCACGATGTTCGTTCCCAGCATGATCCGCATGAACGGCGTGCCGAGCTCGATCACCTGCGGCTCGGCGCCGAGAAGCCGGAAAAGCTGCGGCGCAAAGATGATGCCCGGTACGCCCATGACCACAGCGACGGCGATGCCGAGGAAAACAACATGCGTTGCAGTCCGCGCAGCATCGTCGAGGTCCTGTTCGCCGACGCGCCTCGCGACCGTCGCCGTGGCTCCGATCGAAAGCCCAATGGCTACGGCGTAGGCGAGCACGAGGATCGATTCGGTGAATCCGACAACGGCGATCGAATCAGCCCCGAGCCTCGAGACAAAAAATGTATCGACGATCGCGAACAATGCCTCCATCGACATTTCCAGGATCATCGGGATCGCGAGAATTATCAGAGCCGGAAGTATCGGCCCCTGTGTAAAGTCGCGCGTTGTTCCAATAAATGCCTCGCGAAGCACCGACGCAAGTGTATGCGGTGTCGCCTCCACGGGCGTAGATTCAGTATTGATAGACATGACAAGATCCTTTTGATCAAAAAGAAAGAAAACAATAGTACGCGTCGCGTCGCCCGATGTTTACGGCGGGCCGCGCCACGATACAGGACAGTAAACTGCGAGGATTACTTAGCGGATGCGGATGGCAAGCTTCATAGTTTTTTGAAAATAACACAGGCTCCAATGGTATTGCAATCGGTGGGTAAACTTCTTTCTGTTCAAGGACTCAGCAAGTATCGTGTTATGGCACTTCTTGCACCTTGACCAACGCGCCTGTCAGAATGGGATTGGTTATGAAGATTGCGGTAGCAATGAGCGGCGGGGTCGATAGTTCGGCGGCGGCCGCGTTATTAAAGGAGCAAGGGCATGAGCTGGTCGGCTTTACTATGCAGCTGTGGAATCAGCGGCGTGGGATAAGTGTGGATGAGAACGGCGATCCGCTTCCCAGCCGTTGTTGCTCGCTTGATGATGTTTACGATGCGCGGCGTGTGGCCGAGTCGCTCGGGTTTCCATTCTACGTTTTGAATCTCGAGAAAGATTTCGAACGCGATGTGGTCGAGCCTTTTGTTGCGAGCTATCTGAGCGGCGAGACGCCGATACCCTGTGTGGCGTGCAATTCGCGATTGAAATTTGCGTCGCTTGACCGGATGGCGGTTTCGTTGGGTTGTGACAAAGTTGCGACCGGGCATTTTGCGCGGGTTGAGTATGATGAAGCTGCCGATCGCTATCGTCTATTTCGCGGGCGAAATCATTGGAAGGATCAGAGCTATTTCTTATGGGAATTAACTCAAGATCAGCTCTCGCGTTCGTATTTTCCGCTCGGTGAGATGGCGAAAGAAGAGGTCCGCGACATTGCCCGCGGGGCAAAACTTTACACGGCCGAGAAGCAGGAGTCGCAGGAAATATGCTTCGTGCCGGACGGGAAGTATTCTGAGTTCATCGACCGCTATCTCGATCACGAAGGCCGCGAGGCTGAGCTGCCCCAGGGCGGCGAGATCGTGAATACCGCAGGTGCGGTCGTGGGCTCGCACACCGGCATTCACCGATACACGATCGGCCAAAGACGCGGCCTCGGCATTGCAAACGAAAAACCGCTATACGTAGTGCAGATCGAGCGTGCACGCAATCAGATAATTGTCGGCGAGGAAAGTGAACTTGATGCCGTCGAGTTTATCGCAAAGGGCGTAAACTGGGTGGCGTACGATACGCCAACCGAAGCCATTCGTGCACTCGTCAAGATAAGATATCGGCACGACCCTTCGCCTGCGACGATACACGCTCTCCCGGACGCTCACGCACGTATCGTTTTCGACGAACCGCAACGCGCTATCACGCCCGGACAGGCGACGATATTTTACGACACCGAGACCAGCGAAGAAGTGGTCGGCGGCGGATGGATAATCAAGGACTAGATTTATGACAAAAGCAAAGAAACGCCCGAGCAAGACTGCCAAGGCAGCAAAAAAGATACTCGAAGAATCAAAACTGCTCGCCACCAAAACGGAACGCGAGCTGATGATCGGCAATGAGTTCAAGTCTTCGGAAGTGACGCCGAGAACGAACACGACAGCCATCAAGCCGCGGCCCGAGAAGAAGAAAGGATAGTTCAGATCGAAATTGAAAAAAGCGAGGGTTTGATCACCGCACCCTCGCTTGCTGTTGTTTGACCACCTACTTCGCCTTGAGTAGATCGCGGATCTCTGTCAGTAGAGCTTCCTGCGGTGGCGGCGGCGTCTGAGCAGCGAGTTTCGCAAAGTAGCTCATGGCCGCTTTTGCGATCAAGAACATCACAAACGCAACGATCAGGAAAGTGAGAATGTCGCTGACCAATTGACCATATCGAACGAGCGGAGCTCCCCCCTTGATCGCTGCGTCTATCTGCTCTGGTGTAGCCCCCGCTCCCAGTTTCCCGCTCAGGTCCCAGAACTTCGCTTTAAAGTCCATACCGCCTGTTACGAGGCCGACAAACGGCATGATGATGCCTTCGGTAAAAGTCGTTACTATCTTTCCAAACGCCGCACCGATGATCACACCGATCGCCAAGTCAAGCACATTGCCGCGTGCAATGAACGCTTTGAAGTCGTTCAACATAAATCTTATATCCCCTTAAGTTTATAATGGTGTCGGACGATTAACTATATCCGAACCTAGCCTCGAAACAAATAAAAAAGCGGCCCGAAAACCGCTTTTCTCATATCCTGAGTTGCAGACCAACTAAACCTAAGCGGCCTCTGCAGATTCTCCCTCGTCGTCATTATCACTATCTTCGGCGAGCAAAGCCGCTTCGTCCTCATCACTAACTTCGTCGGCAATAAGAGGCAGCGTGGTCGGAGCAGGCTGGTATTGCGTAGCCGCCGCAGCGACAGCTTCTTCTTCCTGGATCTCGCGTGCTTGTAGCATGCTGCAATTTCCTTCGAGGATCGCACCTTCTTCGACGATCAGGCGGGGGCTGTGAATGTTGCCCATGACTCGGGCGGTGCGGCCGAGTTGGAGCTTTTCGCTAGCGACGATGTCGCCATTTACCGTGCCATTGATCATAGCGGCGGCGACCGCAATGTTTGCATCGACTTGGCCGTTAGTTCCGATGATCAACGTGCCCGATTCAGATTTTACTGTTCCGATCAGATGGCCATCGACGCGGAGCATGGCGTGGAATTCTGTCTCGCCGGTCAACGTCGTGCCATGGCCGACGAAGCCGCTGAGACGCCCTTCCTTAATGTCGCGTGCCATCGAGTCGCTTTCCGATATCGCACGCGACGAGGCCGCTGGTTGGGCTTCGTTGGCGTAGTTATAAGCGGTCGGTTGTGCCGGTTCTGGTGTGGTGGCGTCGTCTCTGTTTCGTCCCATTCTGATCATCGTGATTTACCTCGCAAAGTGTGTATTAGACAAGACCAAAGCCTTAAGTTCCGCTCAAAAGCCAACGCCTCAGCGACAGCCCGCTAGCCCAAGCAAATGCCTCGTGTTCTCTATCAAATAGATAATAGGTCACTTTTCCCGCGAGGTCTAGTGCTTTTTTAAGGTTGTAAATGGCGGCTCAAAGTGGCAAAATTCAGAGTTTTCCTTCAGAGTATCTGATAGGCGCGTAAATCACATGCAGGCTGAGACTAAAACCAAGCACAAACTGCTCAAGAAAATGGGCAATGCGATCGCTGATTTCTCGATGATCGAGGAAGGCGATAAGGTGATGGTCTGTCTCTCGGGCGGCAAGGATAGCTACACAATGCTCGACCTTTTGCTCGATGTACAAAAACGTGCGCCGATCAATTTTGAGTTGGTCGCGGTCAATCTCGATCAGAAGCAGCCCGATTTTCCCGAGCACATATTGCCTGATTATCTGAAAGAGCGAAACGTGCCCTTTCGCATCGTCGAGGAAGACACTTTCTCGATCGTCACCGCACACATTCCCGAAGGCAAAACGTACTGCTCGCTCTGCTCACGCCTAAGACGTGGAATCCTATATACCACGGCCGTCGAAATGGGCTGTACGAAGATCGCTCTCGGCCACCATGGCGACGACATCATCGCGACGTTCCTGATGAACCTCTTCTACGTCGGCCAGCTAAAGGCAATGCCGCCAATACTTCGCAGCGACGACGGACGCAACACGATCATCCGCCCGCTCGCGTATTGTCAGGAAGCGGAGATCCAAAAATACTCGGACGAGCAGCAGTTCCCGATCATCCCCTGCAACCTCTGCGGTTCGCAGCCAAACCTCAAGCGTGCCCGCATCAAACGCCTCATCAACGAGCTTGAAAAGGAAACCCCCTACATCCGCGCGACAATGATGACGGCCCTCACAAATGTCACCGGCAGCCATCTGCTCGACAACAAGCTTTACGACTTCCGCAACTTCGAGCCAATGATCAAAGCCATCCCCGCCGGCCACGGCAGCGTCGAAAGAGAACTCGACGAGGTCTTCGATCACAGCGAGTCGGAGATCAGGTTTCAGAGTCCGGAGTTTCAAAGTATTGCTGCCGAGCTTGTTAACTAAGCTCCGACCGTGACATTTGAGCTTTAGTTAGTTTATTGGTCAAAACTCTCATGAAGATTACCAACCATATCAGCCTCGCCATCATCATCCTGAGCCATGGGGCTGTGCCTAATCTTTGGGCGCAATCCGCGTCGCCAACGGCACCGAAACTCGTAACCGCGACGCTGCGGCCGGCGGAGCCGTCGAAAACGCCACCTGGAAGAGTGGTCAATCGAAGGCCGCCGCCAAAAGGCCTGCTGGAACAGAAATGGCCTGCGTCGACTGAGAATCTAGCTATTCCGGCTGCCATCAAAATGCCGGAGGCTGATCTGCGGGAAAAATTTGAGCGGGCTCAGTCATTGATGGCAGAGAGAAAACCCGAATTGGCGTTGCCGATCTTGCTCGATGCGGTAAAGGCAGCTCCCAACAATTTTGAAATACAGTTTACTCTTGGATTTTGTCTCGCAATGCTCCACCGACCTGGTGAGGCGGTGAGCCACTTTCAGAAAGCGGTAAAGCTAAGCCCGCGCAATGCCGATGCGCGCCTTGGACTCTGTAAGGTGTTTGCAGAAACGTCGAAAACGATCGAGGCAATCGATGAATGTCGTGAGGCCGTACGGCTCGCACCGACGCGAGTAAGCTTCAAGCGGGAGCTAGCGAATTTATATCTGCACACCGACCAAGTTTTCGATGCTATACCGCTTTTTGCATCCTCACCAGACGATCTGATGTCAATGGGGTTGCTCGGTGATAGCTATTTCGTGAGCGGAGAATACTACTTAGCGGCTGGGGTTTATGAAAAGATAGTCGCGAGATGGTCCGATATTAGCCTGACGTACCTTCGACTCTCGCAGGTGTACGACTATCTCGACCGGCCGAACGATTCGATCACGGCGGCAAGGCGTTTTGTTGAACTCGATCCGAAATTGATCTTCGCCCATTTGAATCTTGGGGAAAGGTTAAAGACGGCGGGCTTTTTTGAACAATCTATAGATGCTGCGAAACATGCATTGTCGCTCGATCCGAAGTCGGGCAATGCAGCTCTTCTGCTCAGTCAAAACTACTCGATTTTGGGCGAAACCGAGAATACTCTGGCCAGCCTTAGGATCGCTTACAAGTATTTGCCGCGAACTGTACCTCTTGCCTACCATCTTGGCTCGGAGCTACTTTTTAGTGGCTCGGCCGCAGAAGCGGTCGAACCCCTTGAATTTGCAAACACGAACGCGCCGGACACTCCCGATTTCATGCGCAATCTTGCTTGGTCGTACATTCAAGTACACCGGTATGACGAGGGCGTAGAACTTTTTGAAAAGGCGACTCGGCTCTCACCACTTCCGCCGAACATGACGGTCGATTTTAGCACCATAAAAAATCGACACGAACTAATTGCCCGGCTTGACGAGTACAAGGCTTTGGCCGAAGGGAACCCGAAGGACGTTAACGTCAGGCTGAGGCTCGCAGAGATCTACCAATTTAAGGACATGCTTGCTGAAGCGGAGAGACAGTTCCTGGACATTGTAAAAATAATTCCAAACGACTACCAAAGCCATAACAAGTTGGCAATATTCTACTCGGAATACGGACAGCAGGAAAAAGCAATTGAGCCAATGCGTAAGGCTGTCCAACTTAAGCCTCACCATGTTTTGTATGGTTCTCTCGCAGCTCAATTACGTAAAATGGGCCGTCTCGATGAGGCTATCGAAGCGGGAAAAAAAGCGGTTGAGATGAAGGGTGATTCCCTCGAAGCACGCCTTTTCTTAGGTGAATCACTCTTGCAGAAAGGCCGTCGGGATGAAGGTTTGCGCGAATATTTGGTCGCCGTGCAAATCGCTCCCGGTGACGTGCGTCCCAATTTCAGGCTGGCGTGGCTCTATATTAAAATGGGCAATAAAGAAGGAGCCTTCAGACAGTACGGCATCCTGAAAAACCTCGTTCCGACTGAAGTAAAATGGCTCGAACTCTGCCTCCGTGCGAATTTTGGAACCGTTCCTTAAACGGAGTAGAAAATGCTATGAACAAATTGATCTCGTCACTCAGTCTTTTTCTGGTTTTTGTTTCTTCCGTTTCAGCCCAGACTTGGGGTTGCCCTGAGCGGGATTTTAGGTGTCAGCTTGATGGGCGGATGAAGGCGCTGAAGGACGATCCTAAGAATCCGGAGAATTATTACGATATTGGTCTCGTATTCCAACGGAGCGGGTCTCACAAGCAGGCGATCGAGAGCTTTAGTATGTACATCGCCATTCCGGGTGTAAAGGCTGAGTCGGTTGCCGATGGTTACAACAATCGAGGCATCTCGTACCGTGCACTAAAGAATTTTGATCAAGCAAACGCCGACTATACGAAGGCGATCGAGCTAAAACCGACCGACCCAATGCCGCTGGTGAATCGCGGCAATCTTCATGCTCAATTGAGAAAGACCGACTTGGCGTTGGCCGATTATGCAAAGGCTATAGCCGTCAACCCCAAATACTTTTCGACGTATGCACAGCGAGGCATCTTGTACGTCAACCTTAATCGTACTGACGATGCCCTGAAGGACTTTGCCAAGTCAATCGAACTCGATCCAACTTACGCCGAACCTTATTACAATCGCGGCACCGTCTATTCGGGCAAGAAGGAATATGCCAAGGCGATACCGGACTACGAAAAATACGTCTCGCTCATATTCGATCCAGCCTATCTCGCCGACGGGTATTTGAACCTCGGCATCGCACGTTATTACACGGGTAGTCCGCAAAAGGCTCTTGAAGATTTTTCAAAGGTGATCGAGCTTCGCCCTACAAACCCGAACGCCTACAGGGCACGGGCAATGCTCTATCGCGAAATGAAAAAGGACGACCTCGCAGCGACAGACGAACGCAAAGCCGCCGAGCTTGCCGCAGCGTCAAAGTGAAGCCTTCATAGAACCGGGTCTTCGAATGAAAAACCAGAGCGAGTTGATCATCTATCAGAGTGACGATGGCCGGACGTTGATCGAGACGCGGCTGGAGGGTGAGACTGTTTGGTTGACGATCGACCAGATGGCCGAGCTTTTCCATAAATCCCGCTCGACTGTAAACGAGCATATTCTAAATATCTATGAGGAAGACGAGCTAGATTCGAATACCTCGATGAGAAAAATCGGAATTTCCGATTTTTCTACCAAACCTACCAATTTCTATAACCTCGACGTGATCATCTCGGTTGGATACCGAGTCAAAAGCCATCAGGGCACAAAGTTCCGTCAGTGGGCAACATTGAAATTACGCGAGTACATTGTGAAAGGGTTCACGATGAATGATGAGCTGTTGAAGCAGGCCGGGGGCGGGAATTATTTTGATGAGCTGCTGGAGCGGATCCGGGATATTCGCTCTTCAGAGAAGGTATTTTGGCGGAAGGTCTTGGATATTTATTCGACGAGTATCGACTATGATCCGAAGCTTGAGATATCGGTTCAGTTCTTTCAGACAGTTCAGAACAAGATGCACTGGGCGGCTCATGGGAATACCGCGGCTGAGGTTATATACAAGCGGATCGATGCGGGAAAGCCGAACCTCGGGCTGACCAATTTCAAAGGAAAGAAACCGACAAAACAGGAAATGGAGATCGCCAAAAACTATCTGAATGCGGACGAGCTAAACGTGCTCAACCGTATGGTCACGGCGTATCTCGAGCTCGCCGAACTGCAAGCACTGAATCGTCAGGCGATGTACATGAAAGATTGGGTCGAGCGGCTCGATGACTTTCTGAAAATGACCGGCAGTGAAATTCTGGATCACGCCGGAACCATCAGCCATCAACAAGCCGTAGAAAAGGCCGCCGCTGAGTACTCTAAATTCAAAGAGCTACACAAGGGCGACCTAAGTATTGCCGAAACCGATTTTGTCCATCAGATCGAGCAGACAGTTAAAACCTTAAAGCCAAAAAAATAAATCCTACTTCAACTTCCTCGCGGCGAACACCTTATCATCGACCGCGACGTTGTGTTTTACCGACTTGGTGATCGAGATGATGTCGCCGTTGCCGGGGTTGTTATTGACGGATCTGAACGGCAGCTTTATGCCGTCGATGTCGCGGTAGTCGCTGTACGTTATCGTGAACGGGGTTACTTGCGCACTGGTGCTGGATGAGACGCTGCCCTCGTGTTTTAGGAGCAGGAAGGTCGTGGTCGAATAGAATTGTCGGAAGGGTGTTCCGGCTTTTGGTTCGAAGCTGACGATGT
>JANNWQ010000127.1:0-2691 GCA_031408595.1 Acidobacteriota bacterium
TTCTGATTCTGCGCAAACGTTTCCGAACTCCACGTCATCGCCCCGCCAACGGTAGATTGCGCCCACGCCGCATTGCTGAAACCTGCACTGCCGACGGTTCCGTCATTTAACGTCCCCGGATGCTGCGGCGGTGCGTGAAAACCGATGTTGCTCAGCGACGCACCTCCAACCGGAACTGACAATAACTGGATACCGCGTTCCAAATTCTGATTGTAAATCGCGTACTCATAGTGCCAGACGCCGGCCGAAGGGTTGGTGACCTTATAGGCAAGTGTTCCTATGCCGTCAGCCAGCGGAGCAGGCTGGATCGTAACTCGTGTTGAACCCGTCCAGGCCTCGATCGCTGCCTTCTGACGCTGAGTAGCTCCGACCTCGGTAAAGCTAAAGCTCGTCGTACCTGCGACGTTGTATCGGCGATACGAGACGTTGTTGTTCATGTTGCACTGCGTCGGGTTGGCCTGACACCAGACGTACTCATGCGGTGTCACGTACTGGCCTTCGGCAAAGTAGGTTGCACCAGTATTCAGCGTTGTATTGAGATCGGCCTGCTCCACGCGGATTCGGTGGCCGGCATTGCTGTCGCCCGAGTGGCCCGTATGGTTGTTAGGATTGGTCGCTCCCGAATCACCTCGAGGGAACGCACCGGTAAACGGGTTGATCCACGCTTTCGAGCCGAGGCTCGGGCCTGCATTCAAACTTGCCTCATACGGATCGGAGCATCCAGAACCGAGACGCGTTGCGCCAATACCATTACAGCCGTAACCACAGATGTCTTCGGTAAGAGCAAAAAATGCGTGCTTTACGCTCGACTGGCCGATCTGCTCGAACCGTTCGTTGTTCGACGCTCCGCCGCTCATTCGATACATGTTCTGCGGAATGACCGGGTGATTATTGTTCGGCATTTGAAACCAATCGAGGTCAACCACACCCGCATTACAAGAGTCGGTGCCGAGGGCAAGGCCGACGGTAGTTCCGGTAGCTCCAAACTGGGCCAATCCGTTTACATCACCGACGATCACGTCCGGTCCCGGCACGGTTCCATTCTCATTTCCCATTCCGCTTCCGGCCGGCAATTTGGCGGATGTGGTCTCGCCCTCGACGATCTGTGTGATCTCGATCGGACGCATCTTCAGATCAACCGTTATACTGCCGATTCCCCTTCCAGCTTCGTCCGGCCGTGCAAGTTCGCTTGCAAACTCCGGTGAGAGCAACAGACGGGCATTCTTGACGCTTATTTCACGCGAATCTGCATCGTACTCGTAAGCATTTCCTTCGATATTGAAGAAAATAAAACCGGTCTTACCGTCACGAACAGCTAATTCGTATTGCTCACCATATGGCAATGCCTCGATCACAAGCTGATTGTACGAATCGGCAAGTCTCGCAGGGAGCGAAGCAGACTTTTGCGCAATCAGGCCCATCGAACTGCCGGGCATCGGGCCGCGGATTTCACCGTTGAATGCGATCACCGTGAAAAAAGCATCGCGTTCCGCATCAAAGCGAAGACGTGTCGCCTTAGCTCGTGCATCAAGGTTGAGTTCCATCGCGACATCGCCGCTGGCCACGATCAACTTTTCGCGAGTTCCACTCGGAGTATTGCTTGCGGAACTTTCCTGCACCAGTTCACCACCGTCCGGCGCCGCAAACCCCGCCGCAACCCGGCTCGACCCCCAGAATGACAGGCCAGATACAACGCCAAGAACCAAAACCAAGCCGAGTAGAGATCGCCAATTCCTCGATCGCTTCGTCCGCTTCGTCGTTTTCTTGTCCGTCATTTTATTATCTCCTCGATCGCCGGGAACGCAGGCGTCCCGCCTGCAATGGCTGAGGCTCTGCGAAAGCCGTTCTTGCCCTGATGCCCACGCGCACCACGCCGGAGGAACCGGCGTTTGTAGCCGAGGGCGGCTGCGTTCCCAGCAAAAAACTCCCCTCCTTACGAAGGAGGGGTGGCAGCCCGTGCCTTTTACGGGCTGACGGGGTGGTTCTCTCCGTTCGAATTCACAACGCGATTCTTCATCAAAGCCTGCACATCATTCCCAAACAAATCTGAAACGCTCACTCCGCCGTCAAGATAAACCAGGCCGTCAGCTGAACCATTCGCAAAAGATATCTCTACCAATCGCAACGTCTTGCCTGCTTGTCCGAGCGGCCCGCGCGAGTCGATCAATATCGTCAACTCACCCTCGACCATATCATTCACCGTCAAAACCGCTCCGGCAGGCAGATCACCCAACGAAACTAACGGCTTCCCAAGCGCAGAATCATATTGCACCCTAAAACTAACCGCCGCCACCTCTCGCCCGGATTCAAGCTCAACAACGACAGCTCCACCTTTCCCCCCCACCAGCCGTAGCTCGCCCAACTCCCCAACCTTCGCTCCAAACAGCGAGCCACCAATAGCAGCCCTTAACTCAGGATCAGCCGCCACAGTCGGGCCGCCAGCGTTTGTTGAAGGGTCGAGTCCCGAAACATATCTTCGAGCCTGCACGATGTCGGTTGAGGTCAACAGTCCATCGCCGAGAGTAGTTCGCGGAGCGCAATCTGCTCGCTGAAACTCGTTTGGACTCGTAGCCGCTATATCGAGACCGGTCACAAATCGGCGGATCTGTACCAGATCGGTTGTCAGGAGTGTACCGTCACCGTCCGGTCTCGGCGACACATCTGCCTCAAGGCCGGTTGAAAAATCGAGTT
>JANNWQ010000128.1:0-3655 GCA_031408595.1 Acidobacteriota bacterium
TGGTCGTGCGCGGGGCACCGGCGATCGGCGTCTCGGCGGCGTATGGAATGGCGTTGGGAGCGAAGCAATTTGTCGGCACGACGGTCGTCGATCTTGAGGACGAACTCGAATTTATCAGCGACGTTCTCGCCAAAACGCGTCCGACCGCCGTCAACCTTTTCTGGGCCATCGGCCGCATGAACCGCACTTTCCAGAGCGCCAAATCGGCAGGGAAATCGGTCAGCGAGATCAAGCAGATCATGCTCAACGACGCCAAGGCGATCCACGAGGAAGATATCGAATCGCAGCGGCTGATCGCTCAGTTTGGCGGTGAATTGCTCGAAGATAATTCCACAGTTCTGACGCATTGCAATGCCGGAGCACTCGCGACCGGCGGCGTCTGGGGCACCGCTCTCGGCGTTATCCGCGGAGCTGTCGATCAGGGCAAGCACATCGCCGTCATCGCCGACGAAACGCGTCCATATCTGCAAGGCGCACGCCTCACCGCCTGGGAACTGATGCAGGACGACATCCCCGTCACGCTCATCACCGACAACATGAGCGGCCACGTGATGAAAAAAGGCCGCGTCCAGGCCGTCGTCGTCGGCTCCGACCGCATCGCCGCCAACGGCGACGTCGCCAACAAAATAGGCACCTACATGGTCGCCGTCCTCGCCCACCGCCATGGAATACCGTTTTATGTTGCTGCGCCTTTATCAACCGTCGACCTAAACTGCCCCACCGGCGAAGAGATCCCCATCGAAGAACGTGACATCCGCGAGGTCACACACATCAAAGGCATTCAATTAGCTCCAGACGACGCCCAGGTCAGCAACTACGGCTTCGACGTTACCCCAAACGACCTGGTCACCGCCATCATAACCGAAAAAGGCGTCGCAAGAGCACCGTATACAGAGAGTTTGCGGAAGCAATTCGAAGACGAGTAAGCAGGCCTGCTTATCACTAGTTGAGCGGTAAGGCTAATGCCACTCTTACTCGCCGAGCGGAAAAGCTATGCTTTTCCGTTACCTCAATAGGATTTTCCCCATCCACCTGAGATTAGCCGTTGAATTACTTCTCAATCCCGGGCTTGGGTGTTGGTTTCGACATGTCTTGGCATGGCTGAGCCTAATCTTTGATCAAATGCCATGAGTCGAGCGGTACGCCGAACTCCTCATTGGCAAATTTGACGCAAATCTCTTGCGTTTCCTGCAAGTAATCGAAAGTGTCTACGCCGGACAAGTAACCGCGCAAATAAAAGCCAATTCCCGGCAAGTCCTCTTCAATGCGATAGAGCCAATCATCCCTTTGGGCTTCCCAAACTATCATTGTCACTTCTCCAAATACTTAACATTTCCTATTGCCTACTCGCCGAGCGGAAAAGCTGTGCTTTTCCGGCAGGCTCCTTCATATTTCCTCGCGGCTATGCCGCCGCTTCCGATGGTGGCGTAGCCGCGGGGGATTTAGTCATAGCGTCCCGGAAAAGCATAGCTTTTCCGCTCGGCGAGCAGAATTATGAAGGCATAGCTTTTCCGCTCGGCGAAAAAAGTTGAAACAATCTAGCTCTTTTCTCCCCGGAAACAGGAAAATCACGGGTCGGAAAAAATGCATTGGAATTATTATCTCCAATCGATCTCCAAGTGGTCAGTTAGCAGAGGCTCTTCTTCGATCGCACATTCTGCCCACTGTCTTGCACTTGAAAAGCGATATTTTAACGGATCATCTACGAGTCCTGCTCTCACAGGATTCATATGGATATATTCAACTTTCTGCCGAAATGTGTCTTCGCCAAATATCTCAAGCGAATCGGGATGGTGTTGCCAAACTGAGTGTTTGTGGTTTCGCTCGCGAGTCTGGCCACGCAGTTTGAATAGCGAGCGTTAAAAACCGTTCTCGTTGAGGTATTGAATGATTCGCCTTGCCGCTACGCCATTGAGCAACCGAAGAGCATCGCTCATCTCTTTTCTTGAATATACTAACAAGTGAACATGATCGATCATGACCACATACGCGAGGATAAGGATCCCGTGCTTGGAGCGGACTTCGCTGATCGCATCGCAAAGGACTTGTTTGAGAACTTCGGTGCGAAAAATTTCTAAGCGGTGATGTGCCACCGAGGTGAAATAATATGCGGGAGTTGTCCTGGATATCCGGAACATAGTCTTTGGCGGCACAGCCGCCGGGAACTTTTATTAGACCCTTTCGGAAAAGCACAGCTTTTCCGCTCGGCGACACAATCTTTACTTGTCGTGCCTACTTTTCATAGATCACTTGCAGGTCGGCGAGGACACTTTTGCGAATTAGCGGGTGAAGGGACGCTTCCGTTGCGAGATCGACATTACGTCCGAGAATCTCCTTGAACGTATCTTCGAGGGCGATAAATTCGACAAATCCAACCGGCTTATTGAGACGCACGAGCAGATCGATATCGCTGTTCGGTGTGTCTTCACCACGAGCCACCGACCCGAAGATCCCCAACATCGCGACATTCTTAGCGTGACACGCAGCTCGTAATCTGTTCATGACCGGTTTCAGGTTCATAGCGCTCCTCGCGTAAATAATAGCACAACTATCTGTCCAAAAATGTAGCGATTGGAGGTCGAACTCTCGCGGATCTGACCTCTTCGTGGCGGTGACATCTGCGGTCATACAAACCGCATTTGGGTCATACGAAATCGCCTCCGGTCATACGAATCGCATTTTGGTCAGGGAACATCAGACGCCCGCCAGGCCTTATCGTTGAAATAGTATATTCGCCGCTCCGGCTTCATGCCGATGAACTTACCTTCGGTCAGCGAGATGCCATAGGAAGACTGGCATAGCGGTTCGTTCCAATCGTTTCCGTTCGCTAGGTACGTTTTGATCTTTTCGCTGTCGGCGCCCATTTGGAAGACCATGGGGACGGCTTCGCCGACGGGGAAGTCGCTGAACCATGCGTCGCCGGTGCACCATGAGGCGAGCGCGGTCATGGTGAGCGGAGTTTGCGGCGGGAGTTGTTTGCGGATCTCCGTCATCAGCGAGCGATAGAACTGGCGCTCCGATGTAACGGCGTCGAAGTCGATCTGAACGGCCTTGACCTCGGGGAGTTCGAGCGTGTTTTTGACGAGATGAGCGATCTTGCTGATTGCTGAAATATCGAGCTTTGGCCGCCGCGTTGTCTCTTTGCTCGTTTCGATGCGGGTCACGCCGATCAGGTACGTTCCGGGCGGGACTTCGAGTGTTTGGCGGCGTCGTTGTGGCGACACGCGATCGCTTTCGAGATGGATCGTCTGGGCGAGAAATGCTACGCCGAATTGATCGGGGTTGATAAATCGCAGATCCTCGGGCCGTTCCCACGCCCATAAGAATTTACCCGGCATCTCAAGCGTCGGCCGCGATGGAGCGCACGACAGGGTTGCGGCTATGATGGTCAGGAATGCAATTGCTCGTAGCACCTGCATATTCTATCGCATCGATGCAGATGGACGGTAGGCAAAGGCGGCGGCGATTGATATACTCGAGAAACTGAATGGTGATTCATTTATGATCGAACGTGAACAGATACCGATGGATGTCGTATTTGTGGGAGCAGGGCCTGCAAATCTTGCGGCTGCTCTGCACCTCAAAAGTGAGATCGTTAAGCACGATGAGTTGATCGAAAAAGGCATAAAAAAAGGCCGCAAGATCGGCGAGCTTG
>JANNWQ010000129.1:0-3025 GCA_031408595.1 Acidobacteriota bacterium
GCCGAACGAGCTGCTACCGCTGCATATCTTCGAGGACCGATATCGACAGATGCTGCGTGATATTGAAAAACAACGGAACGTATTCGGCATCACATTGTTTGAACCAACTGAGTCATTTATCGAGCGACCGCCGCTTGGCTCTGTCGGCTGTGCCAGCGAAATACGTGAGGCGGAGGTGCTCGACGACGGACGTTCGAATATTCTCACGCTTGGGCTAGTTCGATATCGCTTGATCGATTATGTCGATAGCGGAACGGAATATCTCGTCGGCGATGTCGAGTATTTTGAGGATGAAGCGGACGACTCAGGCGAGGTAGAGTTCGTCGCGGGCGAGGTATTTTCGCTCTTTGAGCGTCTCGCCAAAGCAGCCTTTAAAATGGGCGGCAACCGCGGCCATCCGCCCGAGATTCAGAACTCCGATCCCGAGGCACTTTCATTTTTGGTTACCGCCGCCTTCAATTTTGACAACGAGCGAAAATACCATCTTCTCGAAATGACCTCGACAGTGGAGCGCCTGCTTGAGCTAAAAAAAGTCCTCGACCAAGCCGTCGGCCAGATCGAGGAAAGTGCAGAGATTCAGACTGTTTCAAAGACCAACGGCCATAGCAAAAAGAAACTCGATATCTAGTTGCTGAGAGTGGTCCTGAAATAATCGATCAGCCGCTGATCATAGGCCTCGGATTGTTCCATCGAGGCGTTGATGATGCTGTAGCCTGAAGGGCTCAGGTCCGTTTTGCTTTCAGTCTTCGTGCTGGCAGGAAAACATTTGCTGAGTTTCGAGGTCGCTTCCTGAAAATCAGGTGCATCCACACCAGCTAATAAAAGCACGTTGGCATTGTCGACTGTTCGCGCGGTTTCGCAAACGGGCACGCGCTGGTAGCAGCCGTCGAAGTAATACATGTAGGTGCCGAGATTAGCGAGCCGCGTCGTTGCGAAGGTAGCGAATGGATAGCGTTTTTTGACGGATTCGCGAAGTAATTCGTCCGAATCCGCGGGAACCGAATCGACAACCACGGCCTTGACCGAATCGTCTTTGGCAGCCGCGTTCAGTGCGACCATCGCTCCCATCTCGACTCCATAAATACCAATATTCTTGCCGATCAGGCCGATCTGATTGGCGTTCTTTTGGCCTTTTAGAAACTCGAGTGCGGAAGAAGCGTCCTCGGTCTCGCAACCACCGAACGATCCGTTCTGTACCGTTGGATTCTCGCCATGAGCACGCAGATCCGGCATCAGGACGGTGAAATTGGTCGATTCGTTAAGTTTTACCCCGAGATTTAGCACATAGGAGCGGTCCGCACCGTATTTGTGCATCAAAATAACAGCAGGTGCTCCGTCGGCTCCGCGCAGTAGCCAGCCGCGTGATTGGCTGCCGTCCTTGTTGGGCCAGGTCTCGTCGGTAACTTGGGCAGCACGAGTGCTGAGCTGGCCGTATTTGCTTGGCGTTACGAGATATGACGATTTGAGTGGCCGGGCGGCCGTATACGTAAGCCAGACGGAGCTGGCAATAACCGCAGCTCCTACGAGCAGGAAAACGGGGAGCAATAGACGGGTGATGCTCTTAGCTAAACGAGTTGATTTGGCCATGATGGATAAAGCTTGTCCTAGCAGAATTCGGCCAAAAAGATGGCCGTGAGGTTTGGGGAAAGCCTGTAAAAGAAAGGCTTTCGGATAGTCCTCTTAAATGTTACCATAGGGCCGTTACAGTAAGGAAGAAGTTTTTTTAAAGATGTTTAAACTACGATCGCTCGCTTGCCTATCCTTCATTTTGGCCCTAGCCGTCAATTTTTCGGCCCAACAAAAGGTTTCGTACGTCAATGGAACCATTGAAATAATGCCGGTATCGGAAGTGAAAGAAGGCATGCGTGGTACGGCGCAAACGGTCTTTCGCGGTGCCGAGCCGGAAGAATTTAAGGTCGAGATTCTCGGTGTGGTCCCAAACTACATCGGCCCGAAACAGGACATGATCATTGGCCGCCTGAGCGGAGCAAATGCCGAACGCACGTTCGTTTTTGCCGGGATGTCTGGCTCGCCGGTTTATATCAATGGCAAGCTCGTTGGTGCGATCTCGTACAGCTTTCCTTTCGCCAAGGAACCGATTTGCGGCATTACACCGTTTGAACAAATGACATCCGCGGTCGAGCAAGGTCCGACGAGAAAGCTCGTGTCCGCCAGTTCGCGAACCTTTTCCTACGCCGACCTGTTGGCGGACAAATGGCTACCGACGGTAGCGGCTGTACCATCGGGTTCGCTCGCATCGGGATTTTCGACGAACTCTACGTTGATGGCGGTGGCGGGGCAGACGTTTTCGCCGATCGCAACACCGCTTACATTTTCGGGCATTTCACAGAAGACGCTCGATGCGTACGAGCCTCTTCTCCGGCAGGCGGGCCTGTTACCGATCTCGGCTTCAGCTAGTGGATCGTCGATCACGCAGATGAAAGTTGCCGATGCGACAACGCTCGTTGGTGGCGACTCGGTAGTCGTTGCTTTGTCACGCGGCGATGTACAAATCGCGGCAGCCGGAACCGTGACTCATCGTGACGGGAACAAGATCTACGCCTTTGGACACCCGTTTTTCAGCCTCGGCTCGGCCAATCTGCCGATGTTGGAATCTCACGTTGTTACAGTCGTGCCCAACGCAAACAACTCCTTCAAATTATCGGTGCCGGATGCTCTGGTTGGCTCCATGACGCAGGATCGTGCGACCGGTATCTACGGCCTGCTCGGTGAACAGCCGCAGATGTTGCCCGTCAAGATCAGGCTGACGACAAGCCGCGGTCGAACCGAAGAAGTGAATTTTGAGTCTGCCTTTGACGAGCTCCTAACGCCGCTCATAGTAAATGTTGGCATCGGCAACTCCGTCGGAGCTAGCGAGCGTAGTCTTGGCGATATGACCGTAACGGTTAAAGGCGAGATCAGGGTGAAGGGCGAGCAAAGTTTACGTATCGAACGGCGGTTTGCCGGAACACAGGCCTCGGCGATGGCCGGGGCATCGATCGCCGCGCCGATGGCAGCTATCATG
>JANNWQ010000130.1:0-5337 GCA_031408595.1 Acidobacteriota bacterium
CAAAAACAAATACGAAAAGATCGTATCAACGCGAACAAAAACTCATTGCAAAATGCAGAAAGTCAGGTTGGCGTTCTTGCCAGCCGCTAAGATAACGATAAATAAACAAATGCCGGGCTGATCATATTCGATCACGGGGATTTTTGGCCACGAATTACACGAATAGCACGAATGAAGACATTCGGGTCATTCGTGCAATTCGTGGCCAAAACGTTCTAAAAGAACCTAAGCGTGTAGCTAAATCTCGCACCGCGTCCGGGCTCGGGAGCGAGGTCCTTGATGAACGACAGGTGGTTGCGGTACAGCCGGTTGCCCAAGTTCGACGTGCCAAGCGAGAAGATGTGCGCGACGCGGTCGGACGTGATCGTGTATGAGGCGTTCACATTGAACAGATTGTAACCCTCGGTCGGTGTTTCGAGCACGAAGATATCCCCGAGATCCTTGCCTTTAACAAAAACACCTTCGGGTCGAACTGACAAACCTTTGTACCTGAGATCAGCACCGATACGTACGCGGAGCGGCGTGATCCTCGGCAAAGGCAGGTTGCCATCTCCCAGCTCGGCCTTGACCGTATCCGCAATGAAGAAGGCACCAAGCCATTTGGTTACATCTGCGTCAACCGAGACATCAGCCCCGACAAAGTGTGCTTTGCCCTGACTGTATGCACCGACCGGTAAATTGTCTTCCACGTCTATATCACCGTCGCCATCCTCATCTTGCGGGGCGAGGAAAATGAAATTATCGATGTTGTAATAGAAGATGCTGCCGTTGAAACGTAGTCGGTTGAGCCGTTGTCTTAGGCTGAATTCGATGCCGTTTGAACGCTCGCGGCGCAGATTCTGATCGCCGATCTCGAATGTAACCGTACCGATATGCGGGCCTTCGTTGTATAGTTCTTCGAGAGCTGGTGTGCGGTACGAACTGTTGAAATTGGTGACGAACGACGCGCCTTCCCAAAGCCTGAATCTTGCCCCAACAGCGCCCGACAAACCGGTGAAACTACGTTCGTCGTAGAGAGCCGTATTTGCGGGCCGGTACCTGTTGTTCTCGACACGTGCTCCAAACTGGAATGCGACGCGGTTGAAACTCAGCTCCTGAAGTGCGAAGGCGGCAAAGTTGTTCTGCTTTACTTCACCGTCGATCAACGACTCGGCGCCCTCGGTCACGTAGCTACGGTGAAAACCTTCGAAACCGAATCGACCCGACAATTTGCCGTAATTTTTCTGCTGAAACATCGCCCGGTACGAGAATGTATCGTTAAAGAAATTGGTCGCAACCATGTCAATTCCGTTAGCAGTCTCGATCTCTTCATGGCGGTATTTGGTGTAGTCGATGTAGAAATTGCCACGCTCAATCGCCCCTTTCAGATCGTGAAAGCCGCCACGCAACCGATAGTTGTTTCGCTTCATCCGCAGGTCGATCTCTTCGTCGGGAACGTCCGGCAACGAATTGCGGAATTGATTCTGGATCGCCAGAATATCGTACTCTCCATCAGCATTGAGCAGCGAACCTTCCTCGAACAGCGGTGCATAGGGCACGCCGTAGCGTCGGCGGTCGAGCGTGAACGAGCCGTTGAGAAACGCTTTTTCACCGTAGTAGCCGAGACTCGTGCTGCCGCCGTAGGCTCGTGACGACGAATTTGGGATAGTACCGAGCGGCGTGCGAAAGTCGCCTTCGCGGAGCGTGTTGGCATTCACATTGAGCAGGAACTTGTTAAAGCCGTATTCGACGCCGCCTGAGACGCCGCCTTGATTGTTATTAGTCGCACCGATCCCGGTGAAGTAGCCACGTGCTCCAGTATGCGGTTCTTCCTCGTCAGTGGTTACCGCATTTACAACGCCACCGATAGCATTCGATCCATAGAGCAGTGTCGCCGGGCCCTTGATGACCTCAAGTCGTTCAAGATTGAGCGTATCGACTGGTTCGCCGTGGTCGGCAGACTGCGACGAGAGCGAACCGTTTCGCGCTCCGTCCTGCAAAACCAGAACGCGGTCACCATCAAATCCGCGAATTACGGGCCGCGATGAGCCCGGACCGAATCCGCGTTTGCCAACGCCGGATTCGCGTTCCAGAACCTCGCCGATCGATGTGCTCGCCTGCTCACGAATTCGCGTACCGCCGACGGAATTGACCGATTGGAAAGACTCGAAAACCGATTCCTCGCTACCCGTCGCGGTCACGGTCACCTCTTCGCGAAGCGCCGTGAGGCTTATCGTGAAATTGACAGTTGCCGCCGCACCGCCCACCAGAACGACACTCGTTGTCTGATCCGAGAATCCCTCGATGTGCGTGACCAACGTGTATCGGCCCGGAGCAATGCCGGTGAATTCATATTTGCCCTTACCGTCGGTCTCAGCCGACTGACGTAATTGAATGATCTTCACGGAAACGCCGCTTAGCGGGACACTGTTTGCCTGACTGGTTACCGTACCCTTGATCGAAGCCGTTGTCTGAGCGAATGACGCGACGGCAGAAAGGAGAATACAACTAAAAATAAAAAAGAGCCTTTTCATTATTAATACCTCAAGAACTCCCGGCACATGAGGCCGGAGCATGCCAAAAAAACCGCTTTTGCGGCGCGGGTTAAGCGATAGGATCGGTTGCCGATCCCGGTCTTTTGAGTAAGCTTTAGGAAAGTTCCGGAGGTGTAAAAGGTGGACTTGTCGGTCGAGAGATAGCATGGCTGAGCCCGAGCGGGATCGGCGGAGATTCTCGCAGATCGATGAGGAGATCCGCAGTAGGATAAACGCCGACCAAGTCGATCGGTTGAGCGGTCTGGTGTCCCGGACTGGGCGTCTGTTGCCGCTCACGCCGGCTGTCGCTACATAGAATAAGCGTCTGACACGGATCTTCGTGACAACCCTCGTCCGCCGAGACCGACGGGTGATTGACTGCCGAAGGCGAAAAAGCATGAGTCATCGTGTGCGAACCAAACTCGACAAGTAAAAACAGCAGAAATGCCGCCGCAAAAACGCGCCGCCAATTCTCTTTTTTTACCAATGATACGTTTATGCTTTGCATTCGATCAGTTTAAGTGTAGCCCTATCTCATCCCCTGCGCAAGACCTTCAGGTAGCACCTTCGCTGCTTTATTACGCAGTTCACAACTAACGGTTTCAACCTATTGGAAAAGACCCGTGGTATCGGACGTGTTCGATCAAGCTATGTTGACCGATCAACTAATAGACCCAATCGATCAGATCAAATCCCCAGGACTCGTCGATTGTTAACCACTTCTTATTAAACCGATTCCACACCTTAAATCCGTCTGGATAACCAAGATTTTTACCATCGGCTGCATAAATGACAGCAAGGTAATTCTTGGTTGCAAGAGCGCCCACCGACCAAGCCGTTCCGATCGAATCACCTTTGTAGAAGTACTCGGTCGAGAAAGTATCACCGTTAGTTTTCGAAAAACCGTGACCCAACGGTAACCGGTTCGTCGAGAACGTCTTATTCTTAATATCGATCAAATATTCTGTTCCATCACAATAATAAAAAATATTTCCGTAGCGATCCCGCCCAAAACTCGGAATCGAGTCCGGTTCCTCGTCTATCTCGATCTTCAAAATATTCCTTACTTTTCCGGCAGTATCTATGGTGACAAGATCGCCATTTTCTCTTTGCGTAAGAAGCCGGTAGTTGTCTACCCAGACAAATGGTGTTCGGTTCATGTCGGAGCATCTCATGCTACATGATCCACTAAACCCCCCAAGTACTGACCGTATTCTCTTTGTGGTAAGGGACTTGTCGATAGCAAAGAAATCAAAAGCTGATCTTGGAAATGCACCGCCTTTCCATTTTGCGACCAATTTACCGTTCGGAGATATATGTGATGTAATCCGATCGAGATCCTCAATATCTTTTCGTGATTTGATCTGCCGCTTAGCGTGCGTTTTCAGGTCAAAGGTGTATAGATCGTCACCTTTAACGTTGTCATAATCGATAACGACTACGGATCCAATTACGGCTACCAACTGCCCATCACGCCGAAAAAGTACCTTCCCGTTACGGAGGTCGATTACGGAACCCGAACGATTCAACAAAATACTTCCATCTACTATCCGGTTGCCTCCTGCGTCGAACCGAATATCGCTAGTCTGTGAAGTGAAGGCTATTGTACGCAGTTTCAACTCGCCGTCGTGAAAATCGTACCGCACTATCTCTTGCGTCTCACAAGTAGTCTCGTCAGCCTTGCATTTTCTTGCGTAAAGAGACTCAACAGGAGACTGGGCGAGACTGTTAGCTACAAAGAAGGTAGCTATGCCTAGGATCGTAAGAAAGCGTAGGGAGAAAAAATCCATCGTAAAAGCGATACTAACACCAGCGACTGAATTGGTGTTAGCTACAATATACGCGATAGTCCATCTCGGCGAAAATATTGTCGCGATGCTCGATCTCAGCGAGCAATTCGTGATCGACTTCGCTGGTTTCGAGCATGTTCGACAGCATATTGAATCGTTGGATATGCGACTGAAAACGCCGTGTCGAATACTGCACGGTCGTGCCCTGATAGATCTGGAATGCCCAGTCGGAGGATTGGGCGAGGAGGAGTTCGCGGGCCATTTGATTAAGAAGCCGAATTCCAGATTCCAGATTCCAAATTGTAGATCTCTCGTTAGGAATTTGAAATTTGGAATCTGAAATTTGGAATTTGCTTGCAAGTTCCGTCATCCGCCTTTCCGCGTCGTGTTGATATGGGTACATCCACGAATTGCCTTCGTTGATCCAGACTTTATAGTAGCCGTTTTCGCCCCAGCTTGAGGCGGTTGGCTTTTGGACCTGAATCGGTAAGCCGCTGTCTAGAAAATCGCCCGGCGTTATGCACTCGATCTCGTCTTGGTCGAAGTGTATCTTTTTGAAGAAAAAGTCGATGAACTGCGGCCCCTCGAACCACCAGTGGCCGTAAAGCTCTGCGTCATAGGGGCTTATGACGAGCGGCGGGTGGCCCTCGAAAGTCTCGCGGAGCTTGTGTGCTTGCTTGATACGCTCGCCGATGAAGTGCGAGGCGTTCTCGGCCGCCTTGTCACGAGCCATCGCGGGAATGTATGGCTCCTTTCGGTTTTGCGGCACATCGCGACCAGTGATGCGGTGATATTTCAAACCGAGATGCCTGCGCTCGCCGTCGGCGTGGAGGTGCGGTTTTAGATAATCGAGCGGGGCGTCCCAGCCGATGTCGCGGTAAAATTCGCGATAAAGATTGTTTCCGGGGTAGCCGATCTCGGCCGACCAGACCTGCTGGCTGGTCTCGACATCGCGTGCAAACACAGCCGTTCCATTCGGTGTGACAACCGGAGCGTGAACGCCATAACGCGGCCGCGGATCGCCGTAAAGTATT
>JANNWQ010000131.1:0-24588 GCA_031408595.1 Acidobacteriota bacterium
GTGGCCATGTCGATCATGTTTTCGGTCTCGACGAAAAGCTCTTTGCCGAGGGCCGACAGCATTTCGCGGACGTGGCCGCGTTCATTTTCAGCAACCGCATTAGTGCATGTCCAAGCTGTGATTCCCGCACCGATCTGTGAAGGCGTGTTTGGCATTGCTCGGACGATCTTTTCAGTGCCGAGTTCTTCCGCCAAGTGCTCGATGCGTGCTCCGGCGACGATCGAGAGGACAAGCTGGTCGATGTGGAGAACGCCCGTGAGGTCGTTCAAGACGCTTGCGAGTCGCTGTGGTTTGACGCAGATGAGAACTGCAGAATTCTCGTGTCCGGCGACCGTTCTAGCCGCCTCGGCATTGCTCTCAAACATCGCTACACCATATTTCTCAGCCAGTTCGGCACGACGCGATTCGCGCGGATGGCTCGCGCAGATATTCTGCGGCTCGACGAGTTGGCGTTTGACGAGGCCCGCGAGCATCGACTCGCCCATCACGCCGCAGCCGATGAAGGCCAGATGTAAGTTTTTCAGATCGTTCACCATATTGTTAATTTTTTCGTCCGGCGATGAATATATCATCAATATTCGCCACCCGACCATTTTTACTTGTCTCGAACCGTATTTTGACCCGGGACTGTAGGAGGGCGGCAATGAAGTTTGTAATGGATCTATATATCATTATCAAACCCGTGTTGACCAAAGCAATGAGCTGAGGTAAGTTTAGAGGGAATTATCCAACCTTAAACGTAATGCATGGAACCACGAGAGTCTTTCACGGCGCCTGGCTTCAGCTTTGGATAGGCACATACGAATGTCGTCCTCAAAAATTGCGTATTGTACGGGGGTAGTGAAATACGGGGCGGTATCTTCGCATGATCGGTTCGCCCGGACACGAACATATTGATTTTTCGGTTGACGTAAGTTCCAATAACACAAAAATCTTAAGGCAGGAAAATGGCAGATTCCAACCTCAACAAAAAGTAAGACTGGAAGAAAAAAGAAAAATGCAGTTTATTACACGGGTGGTCTACTTGATAGCGATTGCTTTGTTAATGGCTTTGCCGGGTTTTTCGCAGAAGCGGGGCAAAACGGTTTATGCCGAAAACAAAACGAGGATCGAAAAAATCGTTCGAGAATATATTCTAAAAAATCCCTCGATCATCCGTGACGCGATAGATCTCTTGCAAGCTCAGGAAGCAGAAAAGAAACTGACTCTGGCAGCTGAGAATCTAAAAAAATACAGTTCCGAGGTCTACTCCGATAAAGACTCTCCTGTCGCTGGAAATCCCAAAGGCGACGTTACGATTGTAACTTTCTTCGATTACAATTGCGGGTACTGCAAAAAATCCTTGCCGGCACTGCAAACTCTTATCGCCAAAGATTCGGCCGTTAAGATCATCTACAAAGAGTTTCCGATATTAGGCCCTGATTCCTTCTTAGCTGCCCAGGCTGCGCTCGCGGCTAACCGTCAGGGAAAATATGACCAGTTTCACCAGGCCTTGCTCGGCTTGGATCAGGTGAATGAGGAATCGATAAGATCCATTGCCGAACAGCTGGCGATCAATTATGAAACTCTCGTTAAGGATATGACAGACCCGCAGGTTCAGGAAGAACTAAGCCGCAATAGGCAATTGGCAACGGCACTCGATATTGATGGCACACCGGCATATATTATCGGGAACCAGATCATTCCCGGTGCGATCGATATTGAAGGACTGATCAGTAAAGTTTCTTCGCAGCGGGCCAAACTCCCCAAGACTAAGTCCGTTAAATAGCATTGACTTAAGGCGATGCTCAATGCGGTTGACCTTATGAGGCCTAAACATGGGTATTTTACGACCCGCAGGAAAAAAATGAAAAGTATCAGCTTAAGAAACAGAGTATCGAAAGTGTCGAAAATTTGGCTGCTAACGGTTCTGCTGGGTGTCAGCATGCAAGCAACTGCCCAGACCGGTTCGTCCCCCCTCTCGGGCCCAGAAATGAATAAGGTTATGTCGTGGATCGCGGTTCGGACAAGCGCATTGCGTTTGCCTTACTGTTACAAAGACAGCTATACGCGTCCCATTACGGGAACGCCCGGGCGCGTCGCGGATTGCCCGCCGTCATATACAAACAACGGACTTACATGCGGTCGCGGCGCCGATAGTATTTCCGCTCCCTCAAGAGTTGCGGACTGTCCCGCAGGATATACGAACACGGGAGTTAGCTGCTTTCTGCCGGTCGACACTTACACGAAAGGCTGCACAACTATATTCAAAAAGTATGGTTGTAGGCCGGGCTATACGGATAACGGGTGTTTTTGCGGACGAGGGGCCGATACTATTAGCCTAAGCCGAGCGACATGTCCGGCTGGGTATTTTAAAGGCGCTCTAAACCAATGCAATAAGATTTGTCCTGAGGGCTACACGAACACTGGCGAGACGTGCTTTAAGTCGGTTTCCACGCTAGGAACCAGTGCAATGACCTGCAGCCCAAACGAGAGAAAAGACAGTACTGGCGCAAGGTGTTTGCCGGCTACCGGGGGCGACTGTGGCCCTGGTAAAGAATTGGATGCCGGCTTATGTTACCCGGCCTGTAAATCGGGCTATTCAGGAGCCGGGATTGGTTGTTATCAAAAATGTCCCAGCTTTCTACCGTTTTCATGTGCCGCCGGTTGTGCGAAGAATCAAGGCCAATGTATCGAATCAACTCTTGATATGGTTACCTCAGTGGTTTCCTTAGCGGTCAACATTGTCAGTTTAGGCCAGGCCGCCCCGGCTACCAAAGCTGTGAAGGCATCAACCAGTGCTTCGAAAATGAAGAAAATGTTTAATACAGCAAAAGAACTGGTCGGGACAGCCAAGGATATTTACACCGTTGCAGGTGCTTTTAGGGATCAAGTTGATCTCTTTGCGACGGAATTTGCAGATAATTTCGAAGTTTGGACGAGCCCCGAGATTGCTGCGGAAATTGACCGACGCTTTAGCCGGCAGGCCGCACTTGAGATAAAACGACAGTGGGGATACAGGCATTTTAATTTGATGTTAGAGGCTGATGGAATAAAGACGGCTAAGAACGTCATGACAGCCGCTGGCGTTGTCGATCCCACCGGCTTAGTCGATGTTGTGAACGCATTTACAAACCCAAAGTGCTCTCAAGACGTATCTCTCCCAAATGTGCAGGAACGCAGTTTCCAGCCGCGACCCGGACCACAGCTTGGGCAGCAGCCTGGTCCGCGACCTGGACCACAACCGAACCCGGCACCCCGACCAGCAAAGGGATTAAAGGTCGGAAATTTGTATTCGTTTGAATCTATAAATTTTAGAGGTGAGTACATTCGCCATGCATCTTCGGTTTTCAGAAAAAGCTTGATCGCCACCGACCTGGACAAAAAGGATGGGACGTTTCGCGTGGTAGGCGTGGGATCGGTTGATGGGTATCAGCAAGTCGCTCTTCAATCAGTCAACTTCCCGGATCGCTATTTGACTGTAATGGGCGACGGGTCCGTACGCCTGGAAGCGTGGGATGGGCAGTCCAAAAACATTAAGTTCACATTTGAAGTTGTTGAAGGGTTAGGACTTAAGCCTGATGAATTTGCCGTGAGGTTTAATCGACATGGGACTCGTGAGTCGTTAACTCACCAAAACGGCTTTTTAAGATCACGCTCCGGAAGTGGGGAGTTATTTGAGAAGGATCGATTATTTATTGTTAGGAATCCGCTGACAGATCCGAATCCCCCGATCCGCCGCTAAAGGAAGCACTGAGGAGAATTTTCCGAGCGGAGCACGGCTTCCTGAACGAGTTCTTTGCCATGAGCTGACGGCACTCGAGATCGTGTGGCCGCTGGCGCCGGCGACGATCGAGAGCGGCGAGCGGGTGGCTAACGGCGATGTTCTTAGGATCAACCAGATCTTTCCTAAGCAACCCGGCAACCATCGATTCGCCCATCACGCCACAGCCGATAAATGCCAAATGCAGGTCTTTCATTTCGTTTGCCATAGATCGAGAAACTCACCTATCCAAAAAAGCTAACACTCTATTGATCAACGATACCCGTTTGTTTGTAAACGAGTGGTCGGTATTCCACACCTCATAATTACAATAATTTTTATTTGTCTTCTGAATAGAAGTCGCCAGTATTTTGTTATACGGGTGTTCATCGAGCATTACTACCTGTTTGCCGGCCAATGGCTGAGCCGAATTAAGTAGATTATGAAAGTCGGCTTCCTGCAGTACGGCGGCATATAGGGCTTTTCCCGATCGTTTATTCAGAACAAAATAGTCATCCGCTTCCTTTTCCATCTCGGAGATCTTGTTGGCTCTTGTTTCTTCAACCGTGTTGGAGTAAATATCCCACGTCGATAACGCAAAAACTTTTTGGATCCCTGATATTTCTTCCAACGCCTTCAAACACCACGCGAGATCATTTTGAGATATGCCGTTTTCTTTCGTCGTCTGCGCAGATGTCGGCT
Source organism: Acidobacteriota bacterium (assembly GCA_031408595.1). GTDB lineage: Bacteria > Acidobacteriota > Blastocatellia > Pyrinomonadales > Pyrinomonadaceae > OLB17. The sequence continues at coordinate 4,445 of JANNWQ010000131.1, forward strand.
GCAAAACAAAAAACTAACGATCACGGACAAGAGGAATGATTCTATTCGCATAGACACAAGCGTTACTATGTTTTGCACCAATTTTGTATGACAGAAGTTGCCAAAAACCACTCGGTTGTATTCCCCCGGCGTTTGCCGTGAAAAGGAGGCTAAAGAGTACCCGCCTAGTTTGCTATCCTTTGTTCGTATAGCGATGACGGAGATACTTGCGGGCTAAAAAACGACTCAATTGCGAAAAGCTAAAGACAAGGACAAACCCGCCCTCGGGAGCGTCATCAAAGCTGTGATCAACGGTGGTGACACGTACGTTCTCTCGCCCGACGGGCAGGAACGTCAAATGCGGTAGCTTTATGAAGCCAATAATCCTATTTCTCGCAATCCTCTTCCCACTCGTCTCTGTGTATACGCAGACGGTGGCCCCAGCCGGGCTTTCGCAGCTTCCGGGAACGGCGAAAGACATCGACATCGGCGCGGACGGCTCGATCTGGCGGATCGGCGTCGATTCGACGATCGCTAGATTTGAGGACGGTGGTTGGACAAAGATCGACGGTACTGCGGCCCGCATCGCGGTCGATAATTTCGGATTTCCGTGGGTCGTGAAATCGACTGGCGAGATCCTCCGCCGCAACGGCCGCAAATGGATCGTCCTCAACGGCACCGCCGCTGACATAGACATCGGCTCGAATGGCGACGTTTGGGTCGTGGGCCGCGACGGTTGGATACGACGATGGGGCGGTGAAGATTGGGTCGATGCGATCAAAGCGGATGCGGTGCGGATCGCGGTCGATGGGCAAGGCAGGCCGTGGGTGATGAACTCAAAAGGCGAATTCTCGTCGGCCGATCTTGCTACAAAATTCTCGGGAACCGCAAAGGCGGGCGCAACCGGAGCGGACGGATCGTTCTGGATCATCGATCCGACGCTTGCAGTCTCAAAATGGACGAGCGAATCGAAATGGAAAGAGGAGATCAAAGGCACATTTGCCGAGATCACGATCGACAACGGAGGTTCGCCGATCTTGATCGATACTAAGGGAAATATTTTTCGAGCGAGTGCCGACAAATTAGAACCGCCCGCAGTATTTCCACCGGCCAATGACCCGTCCGCCTGTGAGAACATAGCTCGCCAACGCTTCGCGACGATAGCGGACAAACCAACAAAGATCGCTGAGCTCGGCGGAATGGAAACATCTGAAGGCGAGAATGGATTTACGGCTCTTTGCAGCGGCACGACGAATTTCGCCAAGACGATCGCCTGCTTCACCACCAACCTCACCGACTACCGCGACACCGACCGTGCCGTCAACGAATGCCGCCTCACACCGCTACCCGAAAAGCCGCGTTCGATCGTTTTTCGTAACAGCGGAACGTCACGAGCCAGAGTAGATCTTGTCTATTGGATCTACGAAAAAGGGCAGCTTCTAAAGAGGGTTACCGCGGCCACGGCCGCCGCAGGCCAGATAGTAAATCCGACTCTCCCAAGATATCTGGCCCGCACAAAAAATGTCGAAGTGGCAATTACCAGGGTAGGCAAGCCTCCCTATCAAACAACACTGCCGTTCGACTTCACCGGTGAGAAGTGTTTCGGCATCTCCGGAGTTTGTCAATAGATATACGTCGCTGAAGATCTCGGCTTATTCGGCATGCGGTATGAACTTTTCGATCCTCGCCAAGGCACTCTGACTTTGCGGATGTTCGGGGCCGAGTTTTTCTTTAAGACTGGCATAGCTTTCCCGTAACAATTGTCTTCCCTGTTCCTTTTGCCCCCGCCTGAAGAGGCATTCGCCAAGAAAGCTGTTACTTGTCGCCAGGGTCCAATGTCCGGGAGCAATATTCTTTTGACGCAGGACAAGGCATTCGCGGATGGCCGTTTCCGCCTCTGACAATCGGTTTTGCTCCATCAAACTACGTCCCAAGATAAGCAGGGTACTGCTGACTAGGGCATTTTCGTCGGTTAGCACGGTGCCGCGCAGAGTCAAAATTTCCCGCGTTAGCCGTTCGGCCTCGACCGGGTTGCCGTTACTGATCTTTAGATATGACAAATTATATAGCGTCCAGGCGACTTCAGGATGGCGGTCGCCTAACAGTTTTCGGCGTATTCGCAGTGCCTCGAGGGCTAACTGCTCGGCCTCGGCAGGAAGTTTGTGCTGTATTGCGGAAAATAGGTTTATCAGAACGAAAGCAGTATCCGGATGCTCGTCACCGTGGTTTTTTCGCATTATTGCGAGGGCTTGGCGTTGCAATGGTTCGGCGGCACCAGTATCTCCGGTCACTACCAAAACGCTTCCTAGTGCGGACAATGCCTGGGCAGTCTCAGTGTGTTCGTCGCCTAACAGATCAAGTCTCATCGCTACCGCCTCGCGCAGTTTCTCGATAGCTTCCTGATGTTTGCCCTGCAAACCCAAAACATAGGCAAGGTGTACCAGTACATCGGATATTTCTACATGCTCTTTCCCGAGTAGCTTCTGCAGCGTTTCGAGTGACGTTCGATAAAACTTTTCGGCCTCAGCAGCATTGCCATTGGCGGCGAGAACCTGGCCAAAATTATGCTGGCTGATCGCGGTGTCGTGATGCCCGATGCCGAAGAGGTTGACGCGACTATCTAATGCCCGACGCAGATGCGGTTCGGCGAGATCGGCTTTGCCTTGGCTGAGAAACGTCAGACCGATCGTCGTTTGAAGATCGGCGATGATCTCAGGCTCGTTTGCAAAATCTTTTTCGATGTTATTAGACGCGAGTTCGAGAAACTCCGACATCTTTACATCCTTGCCCTGCTGACGCGGATCGGCGGACGCCAGCATTTTTTTTAGAAAGCCGTTGATCCGTTCCACCTTCGTGGCCTCGGCCACTGCTATGTCTCGTTCCTTAGCGGCGATCCTAGACTGCCAATAAGTTCCGATGATCCCGCCCACTAAAGCCAGCAAAATGAATGTCGCGGCGGCGATGCCGGCCTTGTTTCGCCTGATAAATTTTGAGGCCCGGTAACTAAATGTATTTTGCTGGGCCAAGACGGGGCGGCCATTTAGATGGCGGCTAATATCCTCGGCAAACTGCTCTACTGACGAATAACGCCTTTCGGGTTCCTTTCGCATCGCCATCGAAACGATGTTGTCGAGATCTCCGGCCAATGATCTCGAATCAAACTGCGGACCACTGATATCTTCTCCCGGTTTCCTATCGGTTCCGCTTTGCAGGCGAAGGGCGATCGTAGAAGGCCGTTCCGGCTCGATCTCGCAAACGGTGTAAATGATATTTTCGAGACTGCTCGTCTTGAAATTAAATGGGCGTACATCGGTCAACAGCTCGTATAGTAAAACACCGAGGCTATAGATATCGGTCGCTGTCGTGACCTGTTCGCCCCGGACCTGTTCCGGCGATGCGTAGTCCGGCGTCATAACGCCGGCATTGGCGGCTGTTGGCGCATTTGATACATCGGCCTGGGATGTGAGCAGTTTTGCGATCCCAAAATCGAGCAGCTTCGTAATGCCGTCAGGTGTTACCAATATATTGGATGGTTTAAGGTCTCGATGGACGACGAGATTGCGGTGCGCATAGCCAACGGCTGAACATATCTCGATAAAAAGTTGCAACCGCGAGCGAATGCTCAATGAATGTTCCCGGCTAAATTTCATTAGCGGCAGCCCTTCGACATAGTCCATGACGAGGAACGGCAAGCCGTCTTCGGTTGACCCGCCGTCGAGCAGCCGAGTGATATTTGGATGTTCGAGCCCGGCGAGGATCTGACGCTCATGACGAAAGCGGCTGACGATCTCGTCGGTATCAAATCCGCGTTTGATCAGCTTTACCGCAACTTTCTTATCAAATTCCTTGTCTGTCCGCGAAGCCAGATAGACGGCACCCATCCCACCGCGGCCGAGTTCTTTTTCGAGAGTGTAGGCTCCAAAGGTTTGGCCGATGCGGGACGGTTTGGCATTCTCATTTACAAGATCAGAAATAGGTTCGAGGGCGGGTGACTCGATGAATGAAGTAGATTCATCGTGAGCAGCAAAGAGCGACCTGATCTCGGCCATCAGATCGTCGTTGTCGCCGTAGATCGACTCGATGTATTGCTGCCGCTCTGCTTCGGGCAATTCGAAAGCCCCATGGAATGCTTCTTTTACTTTTGCCCATTGATCGAAAGTCATAGCTACGGTTTCAGTTTACGGAAAAGCCATGATTTCGCCATGGCCCATTCGCGTTTGACCGTCGCCGGTGAAATGCCGACCACGTGGGCAGACTCCTCGATCGTCAGGCCTCCAAAAAACCGTAGTTCCACGATTCGGCTCTGCTGTTCGTCAAACGCGGCAAGCTCCTTTAGTGCATCGTCAACGGCCAGTACGTCAACATCAGGCTCGGTCGAAAGGCTGTCGGCATCTTCTAGAGCGATCCGCTGGACCTCGCCTCCACGTTTCTCGGTCAGGCGCGCCCGTGCGTGATCGACGAGAATGTGCCGCATCACATTTGCTGAAACCGCAAAAAAATGGGCCCGGTCCTGCCAGTTGATATCGGAAATATCGATCAACTTTATATAAGCCTCATGCACCAGAGCCGTCGGCTGGAGCGTATGGCCCGACCGTTCTTTTCGCAGATACTGAGCCGCGATTTTACGCAGTTCATCGTAAACGTGCGATAGAAGAACATCAGCCGAAGCGCGATTGCCGCCACTCCAATCCTTCAAGATGATCGAGATAGGATTTTCTTTGTCGTTCACGTGTGTAAGGTAATTATATTATCTTTTTTCAAAAATCGATCTTTTTTTGAGCTAATTCTCACAAATATCTCGCTAAACCAGATAGAGACACATTTTACCGTCCGAGGAGAAACAATGAATTCAAGATCTATAAGCGTGATTATTTTAGTATTACTTTTGGCCGGATTCGAACAATCAGTGGCCCAGTATTCAAGTCGGGTAGTAGCCGAGGAGCCGGAAAATGTGACGGTCATTTATAACAATGGCGAATTTCGCACGGGGCGTACTTCGGAGAGTGGTGTCCTTGCCCCGACGGGTTTTGTGTGGAGTGAAAATCAGCATGACACCGGAAATCTGACCCAAGCGAATTCAGTCGGAGGTTTCGGTGCGACATTTCCGCTGCTTCGCCTCGCCGATAATTTCACAGTGCCGCCGGGTCAGACCTGGAAAATATCAAGCGTAACGGTCTGGGGTTTCGTTCAAAACTGGACCGCCGGCGTTTCACCGTTTTCGGGCGGTGTATTACAGATCTGGAATGGTGCACCGGGAGTCGCGGGATCGTCGGTGATCTTTGGGGATGTAACGACGAATCGCCTACTGTCTTCTTCGCGGTCCGATGCATACTCGATATTTAATTCCGTTGCCCCGCCACCTGGAAACGCAACAGGAACGCAGCGTCTTTTGTGGGAAAACAAGTTGAGTATCACACCAACTTTATCGCTCGGGCCGGGAACATACTGGATCGATTTCGGATCAAGCGTTTCAAATAATGTTTCCGCACAGTTTTACCGAAATGTGATCGTCCCGGGTGCGCGAACTCAGAGCGGCTGGAATGCAAGACAGTTCGATGGAGGATTAGAAACCTGGGCACCTATTGTTGACGGCGGGCAGCCGGCTACAGCCCCCGACGTACCGCAGGACCTGGCGTTTACGGTAAACGGATCGGTTTCGCGCGGTAATAACGCTTCTTCGTTTGCCGACTATGACGGCGATAAAAAGACAGATTTTGGCGTTGTCCGCTGGGGTGCACTTCCCACTTCTCCGACCGACTGGTTCATTCTCAATAGCGGCGGCGGCGTGTCTTATGCTCAATGGGGGGTGCGAGCCGGGACGACCAGAGCGTACAACCCAACAACGCTGGTCGACATTGTGCTGCCTGATGACTACGACGGCGACGGAAAAGCGGACATTGCCGTTTATAGGACTGGAGATTCAGCGGCAGCACCCCAGTCATATTTCTACATAATCAACAGTTCCAACAATACGATCCGCATCGAGCCATGGGGAACAAGGGCAGATGTTGGAACGATCCCAGGCGATTACGATGGCGACGGAAAGGCCGATCTCGCGGTCTGGCGTCCGGGTGCGACTACGGGAGCTCAGAGCACGTTTTATGTTAAGAAGAGCTCTGATGGCGGAATGATGGCTGCCGAGTGGGGAATTCGCTTTGACCGTCCTGTCCTCGGTGATTTTGACGGCGACGGCAAAAAGGATCTATCGGTTGCCCGAGTCAACACGGTAACGGGTGAATCAGCTCTCTACACGATACGAAGCAGCGACGGCAGCTTTGATATAACCTCTCTTCCATATCCTTTCCAGTTAATCGTTCCGGGCGACTACGACGGCGACGGGACGACTGATATAGCGATGATCAAGAACTCGGTAAGTGATATGCTTTGGACGATCACAAGAAGCAGTGATGGCGTTACGGAGAGCATCAGGGCCGGAGTGTGGTCAACAGATGCTCCTGTCCAGGGCGATTATAACGGCGACGGCATTACGGAGATCGCAGTTTTCCGTAAAACGGGAATAGGATCAGCCAACCCTTCGTCATTCTGGGTCAGACAAGCAGACGGAAGCTACCAAGTAACGAACTGGGGACACGGGTTTGATTATTCGATCGCGACTCTGAGGGCCTATTAAAGAGTAAATAGCGAGCATGTCTCGGGCCTCAGACACAGACACCAAAGCTCCTCTCGTAAGGACGTAGAATAACGGTTTCCAACTTCACTTTTGGGAACCGTTTTCTCATTATGCGGCCGAGTAGATATTTCAACCGATATTCCCTAAACTCTTCCAAGCATGACCATTGACGAACAACTAGAACATCTCAAGAAAGGCACGGTCGATGTGATCCGTGAGGAAGACCTGCGTAAGAAGCTGGAGCGGGCTGAGAAGACGGGCAAGCCTTTGCGGGTGAAGCTCGGGCTTGATCCAACGGCGCCGGATATTCATGTGGGGCATACGGTCGTCATTCGCAAGCTGAAAGCGTTTCAGGATCTCGGGCATACGGTGATCTTTTTGATCGGGGATTTTACCGGGATGATCGGCGATCCGTCGGGAAAGAATGTGACGCGGCCTCCGCTTTCGCAGGAAGAGATCAGTGTTAATGCCGAGACTTATAAGCGGCAGATGTTCAAGCTGCTCGATCCGGAGAAGACGGAGCTACGGTTCAACGGAGAGTGGATGGATAAGTTTGGGGCGGCAGATTTTATCAAGCTTTGTGCAAAAACAACGGTAAAGCAGATCCTCGAACGCGACGATTTTACAAAACGCCTTAACGAGGAGAAACCGATCTCGCTACACGAGTTGCTCTATCCTCTGGTGCAGGGATACGACTCGGTCGCTCTCAATGCCGATGTCGAACTCGGCGGCACTGACCAAAAATTCAACCTCCTCATGGGCCGCAACCTGCAGCGTGAATACGAACAGGAACCGCAGGTCATCATTACCACGCCTCTGCTCGAAGGCCTCGACGGTGTGCAGAAAATGTCAAAATCCCTCGGCAACTACATCGGCATCGACGAGGCGCCGAACCAGATGTTTGGCAAGGTAATGTCGATCTCGGATGAGCTGATGTGGAAGTATTACGAGCTGCTCACCGACCTCAGCCCAACTGCAATTTCAAATCTGAGATCTGAAATTTCAGATGGAAAGAATCCGCGTGACATGAAAGTACATCTCGCCAAACTGATAATCGCAGACTTCCATTCGAAGGAAGCAGCGAGTGCGGCTGAGGAAGAATTCGTCAAGCGGTTTGTCCAAAAAGAAGTTCCGGACGAGATCGAGGAAAAGGCGGTTCCTGCGGGTACCTACGCGCTAGCCCAAATCCTCGCCGACACCGGTCTCGCCGCCTCAAAGGGTGAAGCTCGCCGTTTGATCGAACAAGGCGGCGTAAAAATAAATGGCGAAAAAGCGAGTGCCGCAAACGCTGAGATCGCGATAGACAGCGATGGCGTATTGGTGCAAGTGGGAAAGCGAAAATTCTTGAAGGTCATATCTGGTTAAGTTTTTTTTCTCCGCGTCCTCAGCGATCTCTGCGTTAAAAACCAATTTCAAACGCAGAGACCGCTGAGGACGCCGGGTCGATTTCATTGTAATTCCACGGTCTAACCGCTATACTTCATCTCACCCTCATGGAAGACACAGCCACAAGACGCGTCAAACTGTCTGAACGCATAAACGCATTTGTTGCGTCGGATAAGCCGTTGCGTTCGATGGCGATGAATTGGTCAAAGAAGGCCAGGCTCGCGATCGATGAGGCTGGTAGCTTGTCGCTCGAGCGCGTCGAGATCTATCTCAAACGCCTGCCGAAAAAGCTCGATGGGTTTAAGATAATTCAGCTTTCCGACATCCATCACAGTCCATTTACCGGGCTCGAATACATTGAGCGTGTTGTAAAGGTTGCCAATCGGCTTAGGCCCGATATGTTCGTTCTCACTGGCGATTATGTCTCGCATGAACGCGAATATATCGCTCCGGTCGCTGCAACGCTTGCAAAACTCAAAGCGAAATATGGCGTCCATGCGTGTCTCGGCAATCACGATCATTGGACCGATGCTGAACTCGTTACAGACCTTTTTCGTGGCGAAGGCATTAACATGTTGGTCAACGAAGGTTTTCGTCTGGAGACTCGACGTGGTTCGTTCTGGCTCGCGGGTGTCGACGATTACATGGTTGGCAAAACGGATGTTGCGGCGTCGCTGCGTGGTTCCTTCCCGGATGAGTTGAAGCTCTTACTTGCACATAACCCGATCATCTTTCGCGAAGCCGCACGCGTTGGCGTCGATCTTACGCTGAGCGGCCACACTCACGGCGGGCAGATCAAGATGCGTAAAGACGAGAACCGCATCTTGCCACAGCGCAGACTAAAGGCAGGCCTCCACGCTCGTCGAAAGGCTCAAATTTATATCACCCGCGGGATTGGAACCGTCGTCGTCCCGATGCGTTACCATTGCCCCCCTGAGATATCACTCTTGGAGTTACGGTCGGTCGAATGAGCGAAGCAAATCTCTCAACCAAGATAATCACGATCCCAAATTTGCTGACCTTTATGCGAATGGGACTGATACCGCTTTTCGCGATCCTTCTCGTTTACCATCAGTCAGGCTGGGCATTGCTCGTCTTTACGATCGCTGGCGTCTCTGACGGTGTCGACGGATTTATCGCACGGCGGTTTAAGCAAGAGAGCGAACTTGGCACATTTCTTGATCCTATAGCCGACAAACTCTTGATGACCACCGCGTTTGTCATGCTCACGATCCCAAGCGTAATGGGAACCGGACGGTTCTTGCCCGTTCCATTTTGGGTCACGGCCACGGTCATCGGACGTGATGTTATGATCCTGGTCGTCGCAGGTTCGATCGCATTGCTGACCGGCTTTCGCGGATTTAAGCCCTCGTGGCTTGGTAAAGCGAGCACGTTTGTCCAGGTCGTCGCAGTAATAATGATCCTTGTTGCGGCAGCTTATCCGGACCTCAGAGGTTTCTATCTGCCTACCGTTTACACAACCACAGCCGCATTCGCGGTCTTCTCCGGCATCCATTACATCTATTTCGTCGCAAAATTGATGAGCGAGGCGGATGTTAAGGAATAGTCTCCACCAATGTACGCAATCGAACACACCTAAAAGTATCGGCATAGTAACTTGGTGATAGGAGACCAATTACCATGTCACTAGCACTATGTCCTGATTGCGGCCACGAGATATCAACAGCTGCTGTTGCCTGCCCAAATTGTGGGCTTCCAATTCACGCTCCCGTCGTTTCGCGAAACGTAGTCGTCGCTCCTCGCGAAGATTCGTTCCCGCCGTGGGGAATCGCTCTGATCGCTCTCGGCGGCGTGCTGGTGTTGCTTGTTGCGTTCTTGATCTTTCGTCAGTCGAACGATGACGCAAATAGCAATTTGAGCGTCAACGTCAACTCACGTCGGCCGACTACGACCGTGCCTGAACGTGAAACAACCACAACATCCGTCCCCTCAACAGCACCTCAGGGAGTGAGCGTTCCTCCGCCCAGTGCTCCGGCTCAGACCACAACCGTTCCCGGAACGACGACCTCTGTGCCAAATCCACCGCCGGCAGACAAGGGCTCCGTCACGATCTATGCAAAGGTTACGACCGCAAACGGCAGTTCGCGGGCCGCGAGCGGTACAAAATTCTATCTTTTGGATAAGGATGTCGAATCAATCCTCAGCGAGGCTCGCGTCGAGCCCATCGAAGGGAACTCCCTTGCCGCCAGCCTTGGCCTCGCCGCTGTTTTCCCTGATCGGTACGGTGATTTCCAACGTGCCGCAATGCGCGCAATCGGACGTCACGTAAAGTATTCCGGTACAACAAGCGCGGCGGGTAATACTGGCCTCAAAAGCGTCGAGCCCGATAGCTATTATCTATTCGCAATCTCGCGCGTTGGGCGTGGATTTGCGTTATGGAATCAATCGGTCTCGATCATTCCCGGCGACAACGTCATGAACCTGAGCCCGCAGGCGATAACGGAAATACCTGACTCGAATGGTTAAGATACGAATCAGAAACGAATTTTTTCAGGACGAAGCGGGCTATCGCTTTGTCCTTTTTTCGCGCTGATCCGGGCACGACAAAGTCGTCGCGGTTATCCAAGACGGCGAGCCCGACGTCATTACGAACAGCGAGAGACGCACTAAGCTGGCGGTCGATACGTCCGTCGGGCGGTGCCCAACCCTGGAGAAGACTGCTGAGTCTATAGCTTCGACGGGTCCGGCATCGGCGTCAGGATCGCGAACTTTACGAATTCCTTTAGGCCTTCCTCGGTTTTGTTAGTAAATTTGTAGATCTGCACGAGCCTTTCTTTCCACTGTGCGGCGTTCGGGTTCTTTTCTGTCTCGCCTTTTGTGTACGCACGGGCGTATGCATCCATCATCATCTCGATTGACTTGTTGACGCGTTCGTTCGCCGTCTTTAATTCCGCGTCGCTAATAGTTTTGGCGGCGACCCTTGTTTTCAGGTCGGTCGAGACTTTTGCGTACACATCCTCATAGTAGGCCGAGATCAGATAGTACGGCAACGAACTATCTTTGATCGTCGAGTTAAAGGTTGTTGCCTTGTAGATATAAATAGCCGACTCTTTGGTGTCTTTATCGATCAGGACAAATCCCGGGATGTAGTACATCCATGCCGTCGCATCGTCCTTATCCTTAAAAGGAGCATACGACTTAGCGGGCGAGCCCGATTCCAATGCCTGAGCAGCCTTTTTTGCAAAAGCGATCGTATCGTCGGCATAAGTCTTATCGCGGTTCGCACCCAACGCTTTGTAGCCGGCGTGTGCGAGATTTAGCATCACGGCTATATCATCCGGGTGCTCGCCGAGGATCTCTTTGCCGAAGGCGAATGCATCTGCGAATTTGCCGTCGTCCACCGATGCGTAGAACGCATTCTCACGGTAACCCTCGACGAAAACCTTGACCTGAGGTATGAATTTGTCCTTGCCGTCCTTGTTGTCTTTGGCAAAGCGAACCAGGAAATCTTTCGCCAGCGGATATGCTTTCGCGGTGGCCTCGGGTTTTTTGGTAGCTAGAAGCCCTGCGATTTCTTTAATCGCCTCGTCTTTGGATTTTGGTTTCTGGGCCACTGCCGACGTGGAGCAAATGGCCAAAACAAGAAATAATAGTGCGCCGTTTTTAAGGAACTTCATCTCAAAATAAACTCTCCAGATTAATCGAACGGTAAAGATGTTATCAGAACGGGGGCGAGGATTCACAAGCCGGAAATCGGAAACAGCCGCCATAGTGCTAAGGAATTTCGGCGCGGGTTGTGGCAAAATAAACTTGACAACAACACACTCAAGTATTATCATCTTCTCATGCTCAAGTCATAAGTTTTATTCGGAGCACAGCAATAATAGGTATTTGGAGATAAATATATGGGCAAAATAATTGGAATTGACCTCGGAACGACCAACTCGGTCGTGGCCGTTATGGAAGGCGGCGAGCCCGTCGTTATTACAAATAGCGAGGGCGGACGCACAACGCCGTCGGTAGTTGCGTTTACTAAGGACGGCAATCGTCTGGTCGGTCAGGTCGCGAAGCGTCAGGCGGTGACAAACCCCGAGAACACGCTTTACTCGATCAAGCGCTTCATGGGCCGCAAATTTGATGAGGTCACGAGCGAGATTAAGCAGGTGCCATACAAGGTCGAAAAGGCTTCAAACGGTGACGTTCGCATCGACGCCGAAGGCAAACAGTACAGCCCGCCGGAGATCGCGGCAATGGTGCTTCAGAAATTGAAGCAGTCGGCCGAAGATTATTTGGGTTCGAAAGTCGATCAGGCCGTTATTACGGTTCCTGCGTACTTTAATGACGCTCAGCGTCAGGCGACGAAGGACGCCGGTAAGGTTGCGGGCCTTGAAGTTTTGCGTATCGTCAACGAGCCGACTGCGGCTGCTCTGGCGTACGGTTTGGATAAGAAAAAAGACGAGATCATCGCGGTCTTTGACTTCGGTGGCGGTACTTTTGATATCTCGGTTCTAGAAGTTGGCGAAGGCGTGGTCGAGGTAAAATCGACCAACGGCGACACGCACCTAGGCGGCGATGACGTCGACGAAGTTCTGGTCAGCTGGATCATTGATGAATTCAAAAAAGATCAGGGCATCGACCTGCATAACGACAAAATGGCCCTCCAAAGGCTGAAAGAGTCGGCTGAGAAAGCAAAAGTCGAGCTTTCGTCGGCGATGGAAACCGAGATCAACCTTCCGTTTATCACGGCGGATGCCGCAGGGCCGAAGCATTTGGTTATGAAGCTCACGCGTTCGAAATTTGAACAGCTCGTCGAGCCGATCCTCAAACGCCTCATGCCGCCGGTCGAACAGGCGATCAAAGACGCTGGTTTGACGCCAAAAGAGATCGAAGAGATCGTGTTGGTCGGTGGTTCGACGCGTATTCCGAAGGTTCAGGAAATGGTTAAGGAGTACTTCGGCAAGGAACCGAATAAGTCAGTCAATCCGGACGAAGTCGTTGCTCTCGGAGCTGCCGTGCAGGCAGGTGTTTTGGGCGGTGAGAAGACCGACATTCTTTTGCTCGACGTGACACCTCTTTCGCTCGGCATCGAGACCTTAGGCGGTGTTATGACGCCGATGATCACGAAGAACACGACCATTCCGACACGCAAATCAGAGATCTTTTCGACGGCGTCGGACAATCAGACTTCGGTCGAGGTCCACGTCATTCAGGGCGAACGTCCGATGGCTTCGGACAATAAGACGCTCGGCAAATTCCACCTCGTCGGCATTCCGCCGGCACCGCGTGGTGTACCGCAGGTCGAGGTCACCTTTGACATCGACGCCAACGGTATCGTGAATGTGTCTGCTAAAGACGTCGGCACGGGCCGCGAGCAGAAGATCACGATCACCGCTTCGTCGGGCCTGTCGAAGGAAGAGATCGACAAGATGATGAAGGACGCCGAGTCGCACGCCGGCGAGGACGAAAAGAAGAAAGCGGCCATCGAAGGACGCAATCGCCTGGACGGACTCGTGTATAGCGTCGAAAAGACTGCGGAAGAGAACAAGGACAAGCTCGACGCAGCCGCTTCCGGTGAACTTGAGGCTGCCATCGCAGAAGCCAAGACGGCACTTGCCGGCGAGGATGTCGACGCGATGAACAACGCTTTCGACCGCCTGCAGACCGCTTCGCACAAGCTTGCTGAGGCTCTTTACAGTCAGACAGCAACGTCGCCTGACCAGGCTCCGGCAGAAGAACAGGCCTCATCGGCCTCAGCCGGTGCCGACGGCGGCTCGGCCACGGCATCAGACGACGGCGACGTTATCGACGCCGAGTATGTAGATGTCGAGGAAGAGAAAGAAGAGAAAAAGGACTAGTCCTTATGGTATAAAGAATGAGCGGTGAATAAAGTAGCCGCTCATTTTTAAGCTTATGACAGTTCAATTAAATGTCGACAATAAGGAGTGGGACGAAGCGTTATCGCTGGCAAGCGAACTGCATTTAGATCGCGACGAGGTTTTGCTTAGGGCTTTCCGATCGTGCCTCTACGACATGCGACTTGAAAGGCAGAAGAAGATGACAGTCGCTGAGAAGGAACAGCAGCACCGGGAAAGTTACGAGAAGTACCCCGTACAGCCGGACGAGTTTTACGTCGATGAAGAGCAACTTGCCGAGGTTTGGAAGGACCTATGATTCGAGGTGACATCTGCCTGCATACGTTCAAAGAACCTGATAAACGCCGTCCGGTGTTGATTCTTACGAGGACCAACGCGATTTCTTTTCTCAACGACATAACCGTAGCCCCAATAACGTCCACTGTCCGAGACAATGGTTCTTCAGTTTGGCTCGACGAATCTGACGGACTGAGCCAGATCTGCGCGATAAGTTTCGACCACATAAGAACCGTGCCTAAAGGAAAACTCAGCGGACCGATAGCTCATTTGTCTGATCTAAAGATGCTCGAAGTTTTGGACGCGATAAAATTCGCGTTCGGTTATCAGGATTAAGTGGCCAAAAAAGATTACTACAACATTCTCGGCGTCAAAAAAGACGCCAAAGCGGACGAGATCAAGAAAGCGTACCGCCGTTTGGCGCGCAAGCATCATCCGGACGTGAATCCGAATGACAAGGTGTCCGAGGATAAGTTCAAAGAGGTTCAGGAAGCTTACGACGTTCTTTCGGACGATAAGAAGCGTAAGGTTTTTGACCGGTTTGGCTACTATGCCGACAATCTCGATGCTGATTCGCCGTTTGGCGGCGGGGCAAGTGCCGGAGCAGGGCCGGGTTTTGATTTCTCGGGGTTTGATTTTTCTTCGACATCGGGACAGACGGGAAGCGGCGGGTCGAGTTTTCGAGATATCTTTTCTGATCTTTTTGGCGGCAGCGGTGGAGGGGGTGCGGGCACCAGGACTCAGCCTGAACCTCCGCGTCCGATGCCTAAGAAGGGCCGCGATATCGAGATGCCGCTGGCACTGAGTTTTGCCGAGTCGTTCACGGGCCTGACGACAAATATTACGGTCAATCGCAGCGAGCAATGTTCGCGTTGCCAGGGAGCGGGCGATACCGGCGGGCCGGTCGTACAATGTACGACGTGCAAAGGCACGGGCCAGGTATTGCGAACCGGCGGGCGTTTGCAATTTTCCCAGACCTGCCCGGACTGCGAAGGCACAGGCCGCCGCCGACAGCCGTGCAGTTTGTGTAACGGCAAAGGCGTCACGCCAAAGAGCGAACAAGTAAAGGTCAAGATCCCGGCGGGCGTGGACACCGGCTCACGAGTTCGAATCCCGAAGAAGGGCCACGGCGGACGACTCGGTGCGGAACCGGGCGATCTGTTCATCCTGACAAATGTCGGCAAGCATCCGTTCCTGACGCGCAAAGGTGACAACGTTTATATCACTGTCCCGATCACCGTTTCCGAGGCAGCACTTGGCACGAAGATCGAGGTGCCAACCGTTGAAGGCAAGGCGCAACTGAAGATCCCTTCGGGAACCGAATCAGGACAGAAGTTTCGTTTGCGTGAGCGTGGTTTCCCGTCGTTGAGAAACCCGAGCCTTCGCGGCGATCAGTTTATTGAGGTAAAGGTAGTTCTGCCGCGAGTGATCTCTGAAGAAACCAAAGATCTGCTTCGGCAGTTCGAGAAGCTGAATCCGGAGAATCCGAGAAAGGTAATGGGTTTGGAATAGAATTGGCCACGCGATTACAGGGATAAAACCCGATAGAGATCAAATCCGTCTTATCGGTGTTATCGGTGGCAAAAATTCATGAAAAAGCGCATCCGAACATACACGATCAGTGCCGTTGCGGAATTGTATGACATACATCCGCAGACGCTGAGGTTGTACGAGCGTGAGGGTCTGTTAAAGCCTTCGCGGTCGATCGGTAACACGCGTCTATACGAAGACCCCGACCTCGAACGCCTCGAAGTAATTCTCTCGCTCACTCGCGACCTCGGCGTCAATCTCGCCGGTGTCGAGATCATCCTCAATATGCGCGAAAAGATGGATCAGATGCAGCGTGAGTTTGAGAATTTTTTCGAGTACCTCAAGACACACGCCAACGAATTCTCACGCCAACGCGAAGAGTTTGGAAGCGGCGAAGCCCTGATCCCGATCTCACGCATCCGTGCATTTCGCGTCCGCAGCGAAACCTCTGTTGAAGACTAAGTAAATACACCAACCTACGGCGTTGATTTCCAATAGCTTCTACGCTACGATTCTTTATTCACTTATCTCGATATAAGCCATAGGAGAATCCGATGTTTGGAAGAATCTTATCCCGCGTATTTACGCTTTGTCTTTTATTATCCGCTCTCGCGGTCTTTTCGTTTGCTCAGGATCTCGATGACGTGACCATTGCAGGTCGCGTCACCGATTCGACCGGCCTCGCGATCGTCGGGGCCACCGTTACCGCAACTTCGGTCGATACGGGCGAGATCCGCACCGGGGTCACCGACGAAGAGGGCCGCTATCGCATAGTCAAACTCAAGCCCGGAAACTACAAGATAAAAGCGCAGAGCGGCGGCTTTGGCGCTCAGGAAACGCCTGAGATCGCTACCATCTCGGCACAAAATGTCGTCAAAGATTTCAAACTTTCCCCCGCAGATGTCCGAGCGGAACAGACCGTCACCGTCACCGGCGACGATTCGCCGGTCGTCGATACAACACGAATGATCGTCGGAGGCACGGTAACCCAGCGTGAGATCGAGGAGTTGCCGCTTGATTCCCGCAGTCCGTTGGACCTCGTTCTAACGCTTGGGGGAACCGCAGAGGAGCAGCTCTCAACTCGGGATCTTTCATCCGAACGTGGTCAACGGGGTCTGACCGCAGCGAGTACAACGCCGGAAGAAGCTGGCATCTTTGGCCTTTCGGGTGGTGCGGCCTATTCCAATAACATCACGATCGACGGGCTGGACAACAATGACGATCGGTCCGCATCGTTTCGCTTTCAGCCGTCAATCGACGCGATCAGCGAAGTTCAGGTAATCACCAATCAATTCTCGGCCGAATATGGCCGAGCATCGGGTGGCCGTGTCAATATTAGAACCCGGGCCGGCTCGAACAAATATCGGGGACGGGCTTATTATTATTTCCGTGATGCCAGCTTGAACGCGAACACCTGGATCAATAATCGGCGGGGATTCGCCAAGCCTGAATTTAGCAACAATAATCCAGGATTTACATTCGGCGGCCCGGCGATCAAGAACAAAGTATTCTTCTTTACGTCGTACGAATACGACAATATTCTTGAGGACACGATCGCCGACGCTTTCGTGCCGGTAACGGGAGCGAATCCGCGTTTCCCATTACCAACTCCAACCGACCTGACAGCTCCGACGACGGTAACTTCCCCAAATGGATCTCCGTCGGTCCAAGTGGCTCCTTATTTTACGCTGATCGATACGCCGGCTAAGAAACACATATTCACGGGCCGGGCAGATTGGAATATTAATGATGCTCAGAATTTGACCTTTAGCTATCAGATGGGCAGGTCGAACGACCTGAGAGCGTTCAGTGGTACCAATAGGATCGCCGATTCGTTGATCGGACGTATTCGCAACACTGAAGGCTATAATCTCACTCATAACTGGATCGTTTCAGCGAAGTTTGTCAATCAGCTTCGAGCTCAGTACTCGAAGTTGCGCCCGAGGGCGTTGCAGGCGGCCGGCGAGGGAGCTCCGGCGGTATTAGTTACCTTTACCGGACCGGGAACGCAGGTGTTTGGCTCGACGACGAGTTCCAGCGATCGGGTCGAGGACAGATGGCAGTTTCAGGACACGCTGACGTATGTTGCGGGAGATCACACTCTAAGATTCGGAGCTGACTACCAACGGGTCGACACCCTATTCTTTGACCGTTTCGACGTAACCGGCACCTACACGTTCTCCAATTTTGCTGATTTCGTTGCTAATCTGCCCTCACGTTTTGCCCAGAACTTCAATACGGACTCAAAACTTCGTAACAATTACATCGGTGTTTTTATCCAGAATGACTGGCGAGCGAAGCCGAACCTTTCATTGAGCTTCGGGGTGCGTTACGAACAGGAAACAGTCCTTAAGGACAAGAACAATTTTGGCCCGCGATTTGGCATGGCCTGGAATCCGTTCAAGAAAAGCGAGAAGACCGTAATCCGTTTTGGGGCGGGCATTTTCTATAACCGCGTATTGCTTCGCACGGTCGATGACTACACCGCTGACAGCCAGTCCTTTAGGTTTGACTACAATGCCGTCAACCCCGCAGGCACGATCACGATCCCGGCGGGAGTGACCGTTGATCCTACGGTCATGCGTAACTATCTGCGGAGCAACTTCGCTACGGGCCTCACGCCCGACTCGATGGTGCCGCTAAATGCGACTCAGAGCTTTTCGGTTAGGTCGCTATCGAGATCGACCTCAATATTTAGGAGCTTGTCGCCGGATCTGGTCATTCCAGAAAGCTATCAGATGAATCTCGGTTTTGAACGTGAGGTTGCGAAAGGCTGGGTCTTTGAGGCGAACGTGACCTATAACAAGACTGTCCACCTGTGGCGCGAAACAAATCCCAATGCCCCGGTTCTGCCGTCGGGTGTCACCGATCGCAATAGTGACGGCCAGGTCACGTTTACGGATTATCTGCTCGGGCTCACGACCGGCCCGAACCAGTTTTATCAAGGTTCGCGTACCGACACAAGCGGTACTCATTCCGCCCCAAATGATGCTGCTGGCGGATGTGTGACAGGCTCCACCTGTTATGTCAACGTGAATACGCCGAACAACAGCAGCAGCACCAACTGTGGGCCGACGAGCACGTCGCCGGTTTGTCGGGCATTTTCCGTGATCAACAGCTTTCGACCCTTCTTCTCGACCCTAGGAGCGACGCAACTCGAATTAGTGTCGCCGATCGGTAACAGCCGTTATATCGGCGGGGTCTTTGAACTTCGCAATGGGTATCGCAAGTTTGGTGGAGGTTTTGGCGGATCGATGCGTTTTGTTTATACGCTATCGAGACTAATGGATGACGGTATCGTAAACACGTCGGATCCGACTCGTCCCGGGGACTTCAGCGGTGACTGGTCGCGAAGTCTGGCGGATCGCACACATCGGGTGTCGGTTTCAGCGACCTTCGACGTGCCGAGGTGGATGGGTAAGTTGCGCTTCTCGCCGATTGTTCGATACGGATCGGGAGCGCCATTCAATGTTTCGGCCGGGGGCATCGACAGGAATCTGGATGATGTAAGCAACGACCGTCCCAGTTATTCCGGATCGACCGACCTTATCCGCTCGCGAGTTTACGCGTCTACCTTCCCCGCCGAGCTAGCGCAGAATTTCTTTCTTGCCCCCATCGGCAGCCCCGGTAATCTCGGAAGAAACGCCGGTCACGGCCCCACACTTTGGCAATTCAACGTCAACGTCACGCGTGACTTCAAATTGACAGAGCGGCTCAGGCTCCGACCGTCTTTCGAGGTCACCAACCCGCTGAATATGAACATCTTTAGCTTCGGTTCGGGTTTTATTAACTTTGAGAATTTGAGCAGTACTGTGCCGGCCACGTTATTGGAGGCGCAGAGAAGCTTCCTTGCTCCATCGCGCACTATGACTCACCGACGGATGCGTTTAGGCATCAGGTTCGATTTTTAATAAAGTTCGACGATCTTTTCGAAAAGGCCGTCTCACAGTAGACGGCTTTTTTTGCTTACAAAAAGTTCGTGACCTAAGCTGACCTGATGTGCTAAATTGAACTGTTGAACATTTTTGTTCACGGCCCTATTTATGAGCGTTGGAATAGCTGAGCCGCAGGCGCCTGTTACCGAGACGACTATTGAGTCGGTTTTGCTGGACGCCGATCTGTTTATTAAATACAGTTCGCCCGAAAAGGCGTTCGATCTGCTGAGAACGTCGCTCGAGCGCTCGCCGCGTTCGATCTCTCTGCGCGAGAAGATGCGCGATATTTGCGTTAAGCAGAAAAACCTCAACGAGGCGGCCAAGCAATGCCTCGCGCTAGTGAGCCTCTATATCAATCGCGAGGATTTTGACCTCGCCTACGACCGTCTGCAGGAGGCGAAGCTGCTCGACCCGCGTATTTCCGTTGCTCCCGGCCTAGAGGCGATCCGTAGGGCCAGGCGTCCCGAATTTGCGAGTAATCGCGACCACACACCGCAAAAAATAAGAACCGACGTGATCTTTGCCGGAAACCTCGCCTTTGTCAGCATCTTCGACGCCGTACAAGTGATCGAG
>JANNWQ010000132.1:0-10490 GCA_031408595.1 Acidobacteriota bacterium
AACTTTCCGCCGATTAGCCTAATGATCGCCGCCGGATGCTGGACCGCAGCTATGCATGCGTACTCGGCGATCCCTGATATCGAGGCGGACAAAGCCGCCGGCTTTAATACCATCGCTACCGTCCTCGGGCCGTATGGAACGCTCGCCGCTTGTGCCATTCTTTACGCTGCGTCGGCGATACTCTCGTTCGAATACCTAGGCATTGCAAGCGTCACGCTCGGCGGGGCGTATATTTTACTGATGCTCGCGTCCGTAGCTTCGTATCGAAACGGCCGCCTTTTCAAACTCTACCGCGCCTTTCCACTGATAAATATCGCCGCCGGCTTCGTCATTTTTTGGAACGTCGCCCTATCAAAACTTCTCCCTTTGTGAACTCCGTGTCCTCACTTTGTGCCTTTGTGATTAAAGGCTTTAAAGCATTATCACAAAGGCACAAAGTGAGGACACAAAAATCACAGAGAGGTCATTGGTTCGGCCGAGGTAATCCCATGCACGCGTTTATACGCCAGTTCCGCGCTGATCAGACATATTTGAGTGCCGATGCCGGGATTGGTTCCCGCTCCGACATAGAACAGATTCTCGACCTTCTTCGACTTATTCTTCGGCCGAAATATCGCCGTCTGCCGAAGCGTGTGAGCTAAACCAAGTGCCGTACCTTTGAACGAGTTGTAATCAACCCCAAAATCCGCGACTGTGTAAATTCTCTTGTACTCTACCTTTTCGCGAAGCCCCGGCAGGTTCATCTCGGTTTCCATCAGAGCCAAAACACGATCTGCATACGCATCTTTTTCCGATTCCGATATCTCCAAACCTGAAGCAATCGGCACGAGAACGAACAAATTCTCCTTCCCGACAGGAGCAACCGACGGATCGGTCACGCTCGGGGCACATACGTATAATGACGGCTCGTCCGGCAGTCGCGGATCCTTATATATATCGTCAAAATTCTTCCGCCAGTCTTCCGAAAACAGCAAATTGTGATGTATCAGCGAAGGCAGTTTTTCGCTCACGCCGAGGTACATGATAAACGCCGACGGGGCCATCGTGCGTTTTTGCCAGTATTTTTCCTTGTGCGTTTGCTGCGGGATATCGAGCAACTGCGTCTCGGTGAACCACATATCGGCGTTCGAGATCACGAGATCGGCGTCGATCACTTCGCCGCCTTCCAGACGTACGCCCACCGCTTTTCCATCGCGAACGATGATCTTTTCAACCGGCGAATTCGCCCGCAAAACCGCACCGTTCTTCTCCGCGATGTTCGACAAAGCTCTTATAAGCTCATAGAAACCGCCCTGCGGATAAAAAACGCCCTGGTTAAAATCCATGTGCGACATCAGGTTGTACAGAGCCGGTGCTTCGTACGGCGAAGTGCCGAGGAAGACCATCGTGTACTCCATCACCTGCTGCAGCTTTTTCGAGGTGAAGAATTTCGACACGAACTTATGCATCGTCGAGAAAACAGAAAGCTTTTGCCCCTCGGTCATCACGCGTTTATTGAAAAAATCAAATATCGTGTCGTAATTCTTAAACATGAAGTGCTGCGTTGCGACCTCATATTGATACTCCGACTGCTTAAGATACGCACGCAGCTTATCGCCCGCTCCGGGCTCGATCGCGTCGAAAGTCGCAGTATCAATGTCGATATTCGAATTGATATCCAGCGGATCGCCGTTGTTGCGAAAGAATATGCGGTACGATGGGCCAAGTTTTACCAGATCTAAATGATCCTCGACCTTCTCGCCGACGAGATTAAAGTAATGCTCGAAAATGTCTGGAGCCAAATACCACGACGGCCCCATGTCGAATTTGAATCCGTCTTGTTCGAAAATATTCGCCCGCCCGCCGAGATTAGCGTTCTTCTCGACAACGGTCACGTCATAACCCTTGCGCGCAAAAAGACCGGCGGCCCCGAGACCGCCGATTCCAGCTCCGATAATTACGAGTTTCATTGAGGTCATATTTTGACAGAACAGAATTCAAACAGTATCGACAGGGTGAACGGGATTAAGAAGGAAATTCATCTGACATCCTGTCTATCCTGTTTGAATTTCTTCATTCGTACACGCCGACCAACGCTTTCGCTGAGAGCCACATCTTCTGCTTAAAATTCGTTCGCACGCGGCCTTTGTAAATATTATAGTTCGCCCGCTCGACTTCGTTAAGAATCGCTTTGTAGAGCACATAGGCGATGCGAACTGCGAGGCGGCCTCGCCAGGCGAGCATTGGGATGCCGACGAGGGCTTCGCGGTAGATCTCGCGGTTCCGTTCGATCTGGAATTTCATGAACCGCACAAAACGCTCGTCGTGAACGCGGTCCGAGATGTCATCGGACGACAAACCGAAACGTCGCAATTCCCCCTGCGGCATATAGACGCGGCCGAGTTCTTCGTAGTCCTCGCGAATGTCTCGCAAAAAATTGGTCAACTGAAACGCATAGCCGAGCTGCACCGCGTGTTTGAACGCCGCATCGCTCGAATACCCGACGATCCGCGTGACCATCAGCCCTATCACGCCTGCCGAGCCGTACATATATTCTTCGAGCTCGGCGTACGTCTCGTACGAGAATTTCTCCTCGTCCATGAACATCGACTTAAGAAAAGCCTCGCCGTCCTCGACCGGGATCGAGAATTTGTGGAAAGTGCGAATGATCGCGTTCATCACCGCATCGTCGCTACCGCCCGCGTTCATTGCGCTGAGCCAGCTTTGACGCCATTCGGCGAGTTTCGCGAGCGTATCTTCCGTTGAACTTTTCGCGGGATCATCAACTATCTCGTCCGGAATGCGTGCGAAGGCATAAACACAATAGATCGCGTCGCGAACCTCTCGGGGAAAGAACTGAGTCGCGAAGTAGTAGCTCGTGCCGTAGCGATTGGTTATCGCTTTGCACTGAGCCACACCTTGGGCGAGAAATTGCTTGTCTTCCCAATCTGTCATCGTATAATCGGCATTCTATAATTAATCAAAGCTTTTCGCCACGACGATGTTTTCGGATTCAAGTCCTATACGTGATAATCGCTTCTTATGCCCGAGATAATAGCAACCAGAGAAATTTATGAAGGGGCCATTTTCGACGTACGCGTCGACACCATTCGCGAGGGCGAGATCGAGTATGAACGCGACATCATCGCCCACCCCGGCAGCGGCGTGATCGTGCCCGTGTACGAAGACGGCACCGTAGCACTAGTTCGCCAATACCGCCACGCGGCTGGCAAATCGCTGCTTGAGATCCCCGCAGGCTCGCTCGACGAAGGCGAATCGCCTGAAACAGGTGCCCGCCGCGAGCTTGAAGAAGAGATTGGCGTAACCGCTGAGAACTTTGAGCAAATAGCCGCATTCTACGTCTCGCCGGGATTTCTGACGGAGAAAATGTATGTATTTCTAGCAACCGGACTAAAGGAAACAAGTCAGTCGCTCGATGATGATGAGATTGTTGAGATTGAACGCATAAGCTTTAAACGGGCGTTTGAAATGATCCGAAGCGGCGAGATCGAGGACGCTAAGACTATTCTCGGGCTGACATTGGCGGGGGCTCGGTTTGGCTTCGTTGCAGAAGCCCGCACGAAGTAAGGGCATCGTCTGGCGGGATTTCATCTTGACGAATCGCGGATCTGACCGGTTGTCCTATGGCGTGGAGCCGAGAATGCCCTTACTCCGTGCGGGCTTCTGCAACAGATGCCTTAAACGCCCGCTTTAAACATGCAAACGCTTTAAATGCTTGTACTGTTTTAAACACCTCGGATTAACCAAGTGCTTTAAACAAATGGCTTTTGGTTTTGGGCATTTGGTTTTTGAACTTCCGTGCGTTTCTCAGCTTGACCTCGCTCCGTGACTTCGATATCCTATGCGTTCGCATTTTTGCGGATATTTCTATTAGTGTGTGTGTGAATATGAGTACTACTTATTTTCCTAGCGGAAAGGGATTGGCTGAAAATCGGAAATGGTTGGTCGTGGATGCTAAGGGCAAAACGGTTGGGCGTTTGGCGACTGAGGTCGCGAGAATTCTTACGGGCAAGAACAACCCGGCTTGGACGCCGTTTCTCGATATGGGCGATCACTGTGTGGTGATCAATGCCCGTCACGCGGTCTTCACCGGTGCCAAGAATGACCAGAAGATCTATTACCGCCACACGCTGTATCCGGGTGGTTTGCGTGAGACGACCGTCAAAGAGATGTTCGAGAAGAAACCTGAAAAGGTCATCGAACTCGCGGTAAAAGGAATGCTGCCGAAAACTAAGCTCGGCAAGGCAATGGCAAAGAAATTAAAGGTTTACGCCGACGCGGAACACCGCCACATCGCGCAGAAACCGGAGGCGAGGGAAATCTAGTTGTCGGTTGTCGGTTGTCAGTTGTCGGTGAAGACAACGGGTAGCCTGACAACTGACTACTGACCACTGACAACCGATTATGGCAGACATTCAGTATTACGGCACTGGCCGCAGAAAGACTTCGACAGCACGCGTTTACCTTCGTCCGGGTTCGGGCAAGATCGTGGTGAACAAGCGCGATTTTGACACGTACTTCCCTAACGAGGCGTTGCAGATGATCATTCGTCAGCCGCTTCGCTTGACGGAGACGACCGAGAAGTTTGACATTCTCGTCAATGTCGACGGCGGAGGCACAACCGGACAGGCCGGTGCAGTTCGGCACGGCATCACGCGTGCGTTGATGGAATTCAACGCTGACTTGCGTCCTGCTCTCAAAAAAGCAGGCTTCGTCACCCGCGACCCGCGTCAGAAAGAACGTAAGAAATACGGGCAGAAAGGTGCTCGTGCGAGATTCCAGTTCTCGAAACGTTAAGAAGTATTGGTTTTTGGTTTTTGGTTTTAGGTTTTTGCCTAAAACCAAAAGCCGAAAGCCAAAATCCATCGGCGCAGCTTTTTGGTTCATAGCCGCTTCGCCGAGTACATAAACCAGGAGAATAAAGTTTTGGCTACAGTTACGATGAAAGAGCTCCTCGAAGCAGGGGTTCATTTTGGTCACCAGGTTCGCCGTTGGAATCCGAAGATGAAGGAATACATCTTTGGAGAGCGCAACGGCATTTATATTATTGATCTGCAGAAAACGCAGAAGTTGTTTCGCGACTCGCTCAATTGGGTCACCGAATCCTTGAGTGCTCGTCCGAATCAGAAGGTTCTCTTCGTCGGCACCAAGCGTCAGGCTCAGGAGGCCATCAAGGAAGAGGCGGAACGCTGCGGCCAGTTTTACATCAACAACCGCTGGCTCGGTGGCCTCTTGACCAACTACGAAACCGTCAAGAAATCGATCAACAAACTCAAAGAGATCGAAACGATGCGTGAAGACGGTCGTTTTGAGATGCTCACCAAGAAAGAGCGTCTCGGGCTCGACCGGGCATATGACAAATTGATGAAGAACCTTGCCGGTATCAAAGACATGAACGGAATGCCTGACATGATGTTCGTGATCGATGTTCGTAAGGAAGATATCGCTATTAAGGAAGCCAACAATCTTGGCATCCCGATCGTCGCCGTTGTTGACACGAATTGCTCGCCTGAGGGGATTGACCTTGTCATTCCTGGTAATGACGATGCTCTGCGTGCTATCCGTCTTTTTGCGTCGCGTATCGCTGATGCGATCATCGAAGGCAAGCAGGTCGGAACCGAAGGCGGTGTTGCGGTTGCTGAGCCTACCGAGGAAGAAGCCGCAGCCGAGGCTGCGAAGGTCGAGATCGCACTCTCGTCGATCCCTAAGGAATACCTTAGCGAAGACGAACGTGCCGAGATGGAATCGGCTGAAGTTCCCGACGAGGAAGAAGACGATGCCGTCTCTGCCGATATGGAAATAGCAGCGGACGCTGAGCCTGCTGCAGAAGCACGGACCGAAGAGCCAGCCGCTGAAACAGCCGAGGCAGCAACGGAAGAAAGTACGGAAGCGACCGCAAGCTAACATAGTTTTTTGAATTAACAAGCGTAGCTTTTTTCCGATGTTCGGCAATTGGCTACGCTTTTTCACAGAGTAGAACAGGCTTTCCAGCCTGTTTCGGCAGATGGGAAGAGTCTGCGTCACGCAATTATTGGAGTTTAAGTTATGGCAGAAGTTACAGCAGCGGCAGTGAAATCACTGCGTGAGAAATCGGGTGCGGGCATGATAGATTGCAAAAACGCACTTGTTGAGGCAAATGGTGACGAAGCGGCGGCGATGGACCTGCTTCGCAAGAAAGGTATGGCACAGGCCGGCAAGAAAGCCGGACGTGTGACCGCAGAGGGAGCCGTTGGTTCGTACATCCATATGGGTGGCAAGGTTGGCGTTCTCGTCGAGATCAATTGCGAAAGCGATTTCGTCTCGCGTGGCGAAGAATTTCAGCAGCTCGTCAAAGATGTAGCGATGCACATCGCAGCAACCGATCCGCGTTACACCAATCGTGATGACGTCCCTGAGGGCGATCTCG
Organism: Acidobacteriota bacterium; assembly: GCA_031408595.1. Taxonomy (GTDB): domain Bacteria; phylum Acidobacteriota; class Blastocatellia; order Pyrinomonadales; family Pyrinomonadaceae; genus OLB17. Next base: position 6,407 of record JANNWQ010000132.1, read on the forward strand.
CCAAAGAACGTGAGATCCTGATGGAGCAGCTCAAAAACGATCCTAAGAACGCAGGCAAGCCTGAGGAAGTTCTTGAGAAGATCATCGTCGGCCGTCTGAATAAGTTCTACGAGGACAACGTTCTCGTCGATCAGCCGTTCGTCAAAGATCCTTCGAAAACCGTCAGCGAACTCGTTGCCGAAAAGATCGCTTCGATCAAAGAAAACATCTCGATCCGCCGTTTCTCCCGCTTCAAAATGGGCGAAGGCATCGAGAAGAAAGCCGACGATTTCGCGGCCGAGGTCGCATCTATGATCGCATAGCGATCAGTTCGTAGGGTTTATTGAGTTCCTTGAGTTATGAGAGTATCGTCTTAACGAACTCAACGAACTCTACAACTCAATAAACTCAATAAACTTATGGCTACGCCAAAATTCAACCGCATTCTGCTTAAGCTTTCCGGCGAGGCCCTGATGGGCTCGCAGAGCTACGGTATTGATACGAAGGTTGCTGAGGCGGCGGCGAAGGAGTTGAAAGCGGTTCACGAACTCGGTATTGAGATCGCGATTGTCGTTGGCGGCGGGAACATCTTTCGCGGTGTTTCGGAGTCTGCTGGGAACATGGATCGTGCGGCGGCCGATTATATCGGGATGCTCGCGACCGTGATGAACGCTGTCGTTCTGCAAGACGCTCTCGAACAGCAAAATGTTTACACCCGCGTAATGTCGGCGATCGACATCCCGCAGCTTGCGGAGCCGTTTATTCGTCGGCGTGCGGTGCGGCATCTTGAAAAAAAGCGTGTCGTGATATTTGCAGCCGGAACCGGAAATCCGTATTTTACTACTGATTCTGCCGCAGCCCTGAGAGCTCTTGAGATCCAGGCTGACGTTATTCTTAAGGGCACAAAGGTCGACGGTATTTATACCGCCGATCCGGTCAAAGATTCGACCGCAACCCGATTCGAAACCATCACGTTTCAGGAAGTGCTCGAAAAACGCCTGAACGTAATGGACGCCTCGGCAATATCGCTTTGCCGGGACAACGACCTCCCGATCATGGTCTTCAACATGCGGGAAAACGGAAATATTGCAAAAGCGGTGTGCGGCGACATGTCGATCGGCACACTTGTTACGAACTGAGTTGTCAGTTGTCGGTTGTCGGTTGTCAGTAAGACAACTTTCTTTTACTGACAACTGACCACTGACAACTGATAACTGGTGATTTATGAGTGCACAAGAAGTCATAAAAGAAACGGGACCGAAGATGGATGCGGTCGTTGAGGATTTTAAGCGGAAGCTCGGTAATATCCGTACCGGACGTGCGACTGTCGGGATGCTCGATGCCGTAGCGGTCGATTACTACGGCGTGCCAACGCCGCTGAGCCAGATGGCTTCGGTCGCGGTGCCGGAGCCTGCAATGCTGACCGTTCAGCCGTGGGACACCACGCAAATGGGAGCTATCGAGAAAGCGATAATCGCGGCCAATCTGGGCATGACACCGTCGAATGACGGCAAGGTCATTCGCCTGAGCGTCCCAGCTCCGACAGAGGAACGTCGTCGTCAGTTCGCAAAGCAAGCCCACGAGATCGCCGAAGAACATCGCATCGCCATCCGCAACGTCCGTCACCACTCAAACGATCTGCTCAAGAAGATGCTCAAGGACAAAGAGGTCTCAGAGGATGAAGAACGCAGCTCCCTCGAAGAGGTGCAAAAGCTCACGAATGCTCACATCGCAAAGGTCGATGAGCTAAGCAAGAACAAGGAAGCTGAAATAATGAGTGTTTAGAGCCTTGTGATGCTTTCTAAGCGGGCGGTTTCCGGCAAAGCGGAAAACGTCCGCTTTTGTACGACTGAGGCTATTCCATCAAACGCCTGATTCAGAATAGCTTCGTCCGCAAGATAGACCAGTCTGAAATATCCCTCGTCTGCCTTCGTCCCAAAACCTGATCCGTGAACGACTAACACGCCGGTTTCTTGTAGCAGATTCAACGCAAAATGCTCGTCAGTTCCGCCGTTTAGGTCGTTAACCTTGACCATGAGGTAGAACGCGGCGGCGGGGACGGTGCACGAAAGGCCTTCGATCTCGCTGACGCGTCTGACTGCGAGATCCCGACGGATGCGAATATCGTTCATGAAGTTTGCGACGTAGCCGTCGTCACATGTCAGGGCCGGTTTAACTGCATATTGTGCGGGTGTCGGTGAGCACAAACGGCCGCTGGCGAGTTTACCGATGGCCTCGATCAGTCGCGACATCGAGGGGGCATTGGTGAATCTCATCCAACCGATCCGCCAGCCGGAGAGCATGTGGGTTTTTGACAGGCTTTCCAGAGTTATCACCGGCACGTCGCTTCCCAGAGCTAATAGCGAAGCCGGTTTCGGCGACGTCCCAAAGCAAAGGTCGCGATAAACCTCATCGGTAATTACAACAAGTTCATTGCTCGCCGCGATCTCAAGCACCTTCGCCGTGATGTCGTCCTCGATAACAGCACCGGTCGGATTGCTCGGATTGATCAGCACGATCGCACGCGTTCGCGGCGTCACCAATGATCGGATCTCTTCGGCGTCGGGCTGCCAATCTTTCCTGTCGTCGAGTCGGTAATAGACCGGCGTCGCTCCGAGCTTGTGCATGATCGCGTCGTAGAGCGGATATCCCGGAGCCGGGAGCAGAACTTCGTCGCCCGGATCGAGCAGAGCGGTGAGCACGAGGTCGGCTCCTTCGGACGCTCCCGACGTCATCACAACTTCTTCGACCGCCGTCTCGACACCTGTCGCCAAAGCATATTCACACACCGCTTCCCTTGCCTCATAAAGCCCGGCCGACGAAGCGTATCCAGTAAATCCGTCCCTGAGAGCCTTCACCACCGGCTCGGTCACATACGCCGGCGGCCGAAAACCAAACGCCTGCGGGTCACCGATATTCAGCGAAATGACCTCACGTCCCGAGCGTTTCAAAGCGTCGGCGGCGGCCACGACATTCCGGATTGCGTAGCGAAAATTAGCAGTTCTTTGCGAAGGTGCGATCGACATAAAGGAGTTAGGTTAACTTATGGATGCCACTTTTGCTAGTTATGAATGCTGGATTTCTTACGTCCCAGGATTCGTTTAACGCAAAGTCCCAAAGGGGCAAAGACGAAAAAGGAAGAGAATTTAAGTTCACGTCCCAGAGGTTAGTTTTCAAAGATCTAGATATGTTCTGCGTGTGTCGGGTTGCACGTCCCAGGATTTTTTTGCGGCTTCCTTGCTCCTTTGCGGGCTTTGCATGAGATTCCGGAGTTTTCACGCAAAGCCGCAAAGGACGCAAAGGACGACGCGAAGAAGAACCTCACAGGAATGTCGGTGAGCCGCGTCCCAGGTTGGCCGGCGATTCGCATGGGGCGAGGTTTCGTCCCAGGGTCGTGTCGGCGCATGCGATGCCCTTACTCCGTGCGGGCTTCTGCAACGACGATGTTCGTCCCTCGATCGCACGTCCTTGGATCGTACGTCCCAGAAACGTCGCCGCCTCGTGCCAACCAACATTCTCCTCTTCCAACAGGGCGAGATAGTCGAACGGCTCGTCAGCCGTGCCTTTGAAACGGGGGTTGAGCGTGTACATCGCTCCCCAACCGAATCGGCTCGTCATCAGCGTTGCACAGACGCTGTCGACGAAGGCTAGTCGTTTATCTTCCTCGAACGACGGAAGTTGGAGTTTTGGTTGTTGCGAAGTGGTGAAACGTTGTGGGCGATTCGTATTCATATCGCCAACATAGCATCGAAAGTTCGCCACGTATATACCAATCCGCCGCTAATGCCGATACCGTCACATAATGCCGATAATGTAGCAATTCGCCGCTATCGCCGATAAATGAGTTTGATCACTTCAGTGGATAGAGATTAGTTTCAAAGTGGATAGTGAAGAACTAACCGCTTGTCGCTTGAAAATACCACTGTAGAAGCCTTATCTTCACATCAATTACGAATAGCTTTTTATCGTTTCATGTTTGGAGTATATTTGTACCAGCCGGTTCCGCTTCAAACTTTATGAGACTGATATCGCGTTTTGTCACCACATTGTTCTTGATCGCGGTGCTTTTGTATAGTGCTTTACCGTGTGGGCCGGGGTATGTTTC
>JANNWQ010000133.1:0-7577 GCA_031408595.1 Acidobacteriota bacterium
AACCCCGCCGCCAACGCTAATCCCGCGATCGCCACAAAAACCCAAACCGCCTCACGCCACCAAAGCGGTAAAATGATCGCAGCGATCAAGATCGGCAAGGCGATGGCGGCAGTAAGGATTCGAGTTTTCATCGTTTAAGAAATTCTAACAGGATGTACAGGATAAACAGGATAAATCAAGAAATCATCCTGTTCATCCTGTCTATCCTGTTTGAATTCTGCCTCCGCTATTTGACCCCTCCGAATCTCCGATCCCGCTTCTGATAGTCAAGTATCGCCTCGAAAATATCCGGGTGGCGAAAGTCGGGGAAGAGCGTTGGGGTGACGTAGATCTCGCTGTAGGCGATCTGCCACAAGAGAAAATTTGAAATGCGAAATTCGCCGCTTGTACGGATCAACAGATCGACATCCGGAAGGCCGTGCGTGTATAGATTTCGCTCGATATCGGCCTCGGTGATGTCGGTGCCGACCTCAGCAGCGGCAAGTCGTGCGGCCTCCACTATCTCGGCACGGCCACCGTAGTTCAGAGCGACACTCATTACCATTCCGGTATTTTCAGCGGTCATCTCGGTGGCACGAGCGATCTCTTTCTGCACGTCCTCGAAAAGGCCCTCGATATGCCCGATCGCCTGAAAGCGAATATTATTCTTATGAACTTCCTTGAGATCCGTGCGAATGTATCGCTTGAGCATCGACATCAGAGCCCGGATCTCAGCACGCGGGCGTTTCCAATTCTCGGTCGAAAACGCATACAGCGTCACCGCTTGTATCTCAAGCCGTGCACAAGTATCGATGATCGACCGCACCGATTCAGCTCCCGCACGATGCCCAAATATCCGCGGCTGCCCCTTAGCCTTAGCCCAACGCCCATTGCCGTCCATAATAACCGCAACGTGCCTTGGCAGGCGCTCGGCATCTATCGCCGCGAGCAGCTTTGCCTCGGCTGAATTAGGTTTGATTATGCCTTCAAAACCCTTGAGCATAGTTCTTCGCGGCTCGCCGCTCTATTTGCGGTGAAGCTCTGCTTCACCGTCAGAGTTTAAATTAGTTCTTGCGGCTGTGCCGCCGCCCATACGCGAGACGGCGGCAAGCCGCGAGGTCAAAAGTTGGCAAACTTCGGAGACGCAAGCTTCTCCGCAAATAGAGCGGCAAGCCGCCTTATATTGTCTAAAGTACGTTAAACCCTTCTTTGAGCTACCGAAACAATCGCGTCGCGATTTATCGGCCCGTACACATGCGGATATATCTCGCTGTTTGTCGATGGTTCCTTGATCATTCGCGACATCAGGCGGTCGCTGTCGATCTCGAGCACGACGACCTCATCTTCTTTCGCATAATACCGCTCGATCACGCCGTCGAGTTGATCCGCAAAACTGCAGTGAATAAAACCTTCGGTTTCCAGGCTCGCGTGCCGGTAAAGGCCGGTGTAAAAAGCCGCCCACACTTCGGGTAAAACTATGTGGTAGATAAGCATCAGAATTTATTTGCCCGCGAAACACGCGAAATATCTAGGAATTTTGCCCGCGAATAACGCAAATTAAGACTAATATGAAAAACCCGAAAAATATATTGATTCGCAAATATTCGCTTTATTCGCGGGCAAAAAAATCTTAATCGTACTCGACCTTATGCAACGTCAGCCCCTGCGCCGTCGCGGTTTTGCCTGCCAAGCTGCGGTCGCCTGTGATAATTGCCGTCTGAATTGTATCACTATCCTTTTCGCCCCGGCCCACTTCGAGCATGGTTCCGACTATCGAGCGAACCATGTAGCGGAGAAACCCCGCTGCCGTGATGCGAAACTCGATCAGCGTCGCCTGTGCGCGGTCGTCCCAACTGGATGAAACGGTAAAGTCCATCACATTTCGCACACGCGTCTCCCCGTCAGCTTTTGCCGAGGCGAACGCCGTCCAGTCGTGAACGCCTAAGAACAGCCTCGCGACGTCGTTCATCCGCCCGACATCTAGCGGACGGTGTTCCCAATGCGCGAAACGCCGCCAGAATGGCGACATTACGGGAGCATTGATGACGCGATATATGTAGGTTTTCCGTTTCGCCGAGAACCGTGCGTGAAATTCGTACGGCGCGACTTCGCATTTCATAATGCGTATGTCCCGCCAAAGATTGCCGTTGATCGCGTGCTTGAGCCGCGCGGCCGTGAACTTGCCCTCCGGCAGATGCACATGCGCGACCTGTCCCTGGGCATGCACACCCGCGTCAGTCCGCCCGGATCCGTGCACCGTCACCTTTGCATCGACCAGCATCCCGATCACACGCTCGAGCTCGCCCTGGATAGAGCGGTCGTTCTCCTGCACCTGCCACCCATGAAAGTCGGTGCCGTCGTATTGTATAAGTAGCTTAAAATTCATCGTACTAACTGCGGGAATATTCTATCGCGTTGGAGTAAAGAAGAAGAAGTTTTGCCCGCGAATAACGCGAATCAGCACGAATAGAAGATGGAAGATATCCTAGGTATCTCTTTATTCGCGTCTATTCGCGTTATTCGCGGGCAAAGATCTTGAAATTGCGGCTGCGAAACGTTCCGGAGCACCGCTGTTCATCCGCAGATATAACGCGGGTTCGATCAGTTCCAGCTCCATCAAGCAAAAATTGCCTTCGTCGTCACGGACAAAATCGACGCGGGCGTAGAGCAGATCTCGACCGATTGTCGCGACGGTCTCGCGGCCGATGGCCAATAAGTATTTGTCCGGCTGGCTCTCCGCAATGATCCCGCCGTGTTCTTCCTGCACGCGGAAGTCATTAGTTTTAGGCGACTTATTGATCGCGTGGCTGTATTGCCCGTTGAAATAGAAGAGCGAATACTCGCCCTCGGCGATGATGTTTGGCATGAAAGGCTGGACGAGGAATTCGCGTGTAGCGAAAATATCTTCGAGCGATATGTCATAGGTCTTCAACCTGTAAGTATGCTCCGCTGTCGCGCTGACGGTCGGTTTGATGATGATCTCGTCCGTCTGAAATTCGCTCAGCCATCGATCAAGTTCCGCCGCATTGTACTTCGAATCCCAGATCGTCGGTACGATCCGCGTCCCGCGCGTTTCCATTTCGCGGAGATAGCGTTTGTCGAGATTCCAACGGACGATGTCGAGCGGATTCTCGATCCGCGTTTGCGACTCGATCGTTTCGAGTACAGCAAGAAATTCGTCCGGCGACGACTGATAATCCCAAGGCGTCCTGATCACGACCATCTCAAAATCGCTCCACGCCCGCCGAGTCTGCCGCCAAGAAACCATCTCGACCGCAACGCCAAGATCGTTCAAATGCGGGATCGCCAGATCATCATCGGCCACGTACGAACCGAGGTCATCCATTGAAAGAAAGCAGACAGGTTTCATATTTAATAACGAAGAATTAACACCGAAGAATTTTTGCCCGCGAATAACGCGAATGAAAGCGAATAAAAAGAAGCGGAAACCGCCATGTCGTTTCTTCTATTCGTCTTAATTCGCGCTATTCGCGGGCAAACTTCTTTACCTACTGGCAACTCGACTGCCGGGTTTTACTGCTTCGATGCCGTCGGCGCACATTGGACATTCAGCAACCGAATACGACGGAACGTCCATCTCGACGAGCGAAACTCGCGGGACGCCGACGTCGGCTGTGCCGTTTGAGCGGTCGATGATCGAGGCTGCTGCGACGACACTTCCGCCGTTTGATTCAAGAGCGGCGATGCATTCGCGGGTGGAGCCGCCGGTCGTTATTACGTCCTCGACCACCAAGATCCGCTCACCAGGAGCAAGCGTAAATCCACGCCGCAAGGTCATCTCCCCATTCTGCCGCTCGGTCCACAGAAACCGCACGCCCAACGCTTGAGCCACCGCAAACCCGATCACCAGCCCACCGATCGCCGGCGACGCTACGATATTAAACGCCTGCCCAACAAGCCGATCCGCAATAGCACGTCCAAATACCACGGCATCTTCCGGCTGCTGCAATGCAAGTGCACATTGCAAGTACTTCGGGCTATGTAACCCGCTCGACAAAATAAAGTGTCCCTTAAGTAACGCCCCGGTCGAGCTGAATTTATCAAGAAAATCAGTCATAGTATGTTAATTAACAGCAATTTTGAGGTTAAAATCAGCATCTTGCAAATATGTCAGCAATGACATACTCTGATTATGGCGGACAAGTTACTCGTTATTCTGAAAGGGACGATTACCACGCCGCCCATGTCGCGTAAGGCTCGCGTCGAGGCTGGTTATCTTTTGCGAATGCTTCAGCATGGCGAATCGATCGGTATGCCGCATTCGAGACCAATGCCGTCAATAGGGAATCGTTGTCATGAATTACGTATCGTTGATACCAACAAGACTTGGCGGATAATTTATCGGATCGATTCGGATGCGATCATCGTCGCGGACATATTCGCCAAAAAGACCCAGCAAACACCGCAGTCGGTAATGGACACTTCGAAAGCTCGGTTCAAAGCTTACGATCAAGCAAGTTGACCAGATATGGACGAGAAAAAGAGAGAGCGTTTAGAGAAAGCCGGATGGCAGGTGGTTTCTGTTAAGGAACTTCTTGACCTTACCGATGAAGAAACTGTGTACGTCGAATTGAAGGTTGAGCTGAGCAGCGCGCTGCGTCGGCGCCGTAAACAATTGCGTTGGTCGCAGGAAATGTTGGCCTCCAGGCTGCATTCGAGTCAGTCACGGGTTGCTAAGATTGAGTCAGCCGACCCAACCGTAAGCCTTGACCTTTTGATCAAAGCGCTGATCGCAACTGGTGTTAGTGGCACGGATATCGCTCGTTCACTCGGCGCCCTGGAGGCTGAGATCTAAGCAAATGACACCGTATCCAAACCTAATTTCCGAGTCATTGCTAATAAACGAAACGGTGACGTTGCTGCGGTCTTTTGGCGGCAAAGCGTCGGCGGTTAGTGTCGTGGATTTTGTGATGAAGATCCGCAAACCGATGCCGCTGCTAGCGAATTTGCTGGTCTCTGATCTTATCGAACGCGATCCGCGGCTCACCTTAAATGGTGACATGGTTGAGCTTACTGAGATCGGTTATGGAGCACAGGATCTGGCTGATACCGGTTTTGTGGTTTTTGATCTCGAAACGACCGGAGCAAAAGCGCCGCCGTGTCGTGTGACCGAAATCGGTGCCTGGAAGGTGAAGAACGGCGAGGTGACGGACGAATTTCAGACGCTGGTCAATCCCGAGACATCGATCCCGCCGTTCATCGTAGGGCTCACGGGTATCACCGACGAGATGGTTGCCGAGGCACCTCTTTTCTCTGATATTGCGATCGATTTTCTTGAATTTATCGGCGACTCGGTTTTGGTCGCGCACAATTCGGGATTCGATATGCGGTTTTTGAATCACGAGATCGGGATGGTTTTTCCCGAATACAAACTCGCAAATCCGTGCCTGTGTACCGTGCAGTTGTCGCGAAAACTTGTACCGGAGACTGTCAATCACAAACTCAAGACGATGGCCGAGCATTACAAGATCGACCTCATAAACCATCACCGCGCCAGCGCCGACGCCTACGCGACCGCTCATATTTTTGTAAATCTGCTCACCGCGCTCCACGACGGCGGCGTCACCAACCTCGCCGGCGTGCGAAAGATGAGCAACCGGAAACACCGGTACGTCCGCTAGGAGCGGAATTAGGAATTACGAATTACGAATTACGAATTACGAATTGGGAATCGGAATTCGGATTGTGCTGCTCTCCTCTTTAATTCGTAATTCGTAATTCGTAATTCCTAATTGAATCTTATGATTGAACCAACCAACAACCAAAACCTCGACATCCGCGAAACAACGCGGGCTGAAATGACGCTTTTCCCGCTCGACACTTTCAAGTACGAGTTTCCGGGCAAAGAGATCTGGGTGGAATTTGAGATACCGGAATTTACGGCCATCTGTCCGTTCTCGGATTTTCCCGATTTTGGTGTGATCAGGCTCAAGTATGTCCCGAATAAACTCTGCGTCGAACTAAAAAGCCTGAAGCTCTACATCAACTCATTCCGCGACGTAAAGATCTTCCACGAACACGTCGTCAATCTCATCCTCGAAGATTTCGTCCAAGCGTGTGACCCGATAAAAGTCGAGATCGAAGGCGACTATAATGTGCGCGGGAACATTAAAACAGTCGTGCGTGCTAGCTACGACAGAGCCGGAAAAGGATAGAAATCCTATAGTGGATTTGATATTATAAGGTCAATGAAACGGTCGAATTACACAAAGCGGGAATTAGAATTTGCCAAGGAACTTGGCGGATATGAAAACCGATGGGTGGCGATCTTGCGTAAAGGTTCGAACGAAAAGGTTGTCGCCTCAGGTGCGCGGATCATCGACGCCAAACACGAAGCGGACGAGAAAGGTTTTAAAGACGTTTCATTTATGAAAGTCCCGGCGTTCGACAAAGTTTATATTCTCTAAACCTCTCTGATTTGTGATACGGTGACGTTATGATTTTGGTTGACGAAGCGTTTAAGCCTACAAAAAATGAGATCGCGATGGCCCGCGAGATGGCGAAGTATCCGAACAAATGGATCGCCATCGTCACAAAGCGTGGTCGTGAAAAGATCGTTGCGAGCGGAGATCGAATCACGGATGCAATAGCGGAGGCGGAGAAGCTTGGAATAAAGAATCCCGCGTTCAGGAAGGTACCAGCACATCTTTTTGTGCAGAATGGCGACACTTCGGTTGATTTCTCGCCGCAGATAAAAATGTCAGAACGCGACGCTCTCTTCTATCGCGGTAATTTTGAGATCGAACGAGAACCGACCGAAGAGTTAAGAAAGCTCGCCAATCGTTACAAAGAAAAATATGGGTAGAGGTGACGAGAACCTTGAAGATCGAATCGCTGACCGCCACCCATCGAACTGAGGAATTCAGATGTAACGAGCCGCAACTTGACGGCTATCTCCATCGTCACGCCCTTCGCCACACAAAGGAGGGTTGGGGACGGACATTCGTCCTCGTCGATGAGGATAGGCTGGTCGGATACTACACATCTTGCGCGTCCTCGATCGACCGCTCGTCTATTCCAAGATCGACACCAACCTTTCCGACATCGGCTATACTTCTGGCAAAGCTCGCTGTCGACGCTAACTTTCAGCGTCAAGGCTTTGCCGGTGAACTATTAATGCACTCGCTCGACCAGACATATCAGATATCCAAACGAACGGGCGTTCACGCTATTCACGTCGACGCCCTTAACGAAGGTGCCAGGAATCTATACGTAAAGCTTGGGTTTCAGGAACTACTCGATGATCCGATGCATCTGTTCATGTATGTGCGCGATGTTGCCAAACTTTTTTGAGTAGATTTCTTCGTTTTAGTTTCGCCTAACCAGCACCGACGGACTGATAACAGTTACACACAATTCTCTCCAGACCTTTGCGGTCGGTGATGGAGAAGTCTCCCCGGCTGTAGCTTATTAAGTTGCTGCGCCCGAAGTCTCTTGCGATCTTGTTTATGGCTTCGCGGCGGACGCCGAGCATGTAGGAGAGGAATTCCTGTGTGATGTGAAAGGTGTTTGTTTTTAGACGGTCCTGCGTCATCAGCAGCCACCTTGCCATTCGGGCATCGGTTTCGTGAAAGCGG
>JANNWQ010000134.1:0-2026 GCA_031408595.1 Acidobacteriota bacterium
CGATCGCGGCGAGGGCTTTGCGATGCGAATTGTATGAGAATTCGTCAGCCTGTTCGCGGGTGATCTCGTATTTCTTCGCGAGATTCTCAGCCGTGAGGCCCATGTTCAGGTAGTAATCAGGATAGCTGTCAACGATCGCCGGATTTGGCCGCACGACGTTGCCGCCCATCGGGATCATCGACATCGTCTCAAGCCCGCCCGCAACTATCGCGTCCGCTCCGCCCGTCATAATGCGTTCGGCAGCCAGAGCGATGGTCTGTAGACCCGACGAACAATAACGATTAACCGTCATCGCCGAAGTCTCGACCGGTAAACCGGCCGCGATCGCCGACGTCCGCGCCACGTTCATCCCCTGCTCCGCCTCAGGAAACGCACAGCCCATGATCACGTCATCGATCAACGAAACGTCAACCCCCGCACGCCCGACCGCCTCTTTAATTGCCGCCGCCCCAAGATCATCCGGCCGCGTGTTCCTCAAAGTTCCTTTCGGAGCCTTCCCAACTGCGGTTCGCACCGCTGATACTATTACTGCTTCTTTCATACTTTTTTACCCTTCAATTCTTCGATCTTCTTCAATACGCGTTTCACATCCAACATTCTGGCTGTGCCCTCGCCGCCGCTGGTTGACCAGGAGGCGTACAAACCCCAACAGCCTTTCGATTGTTGATATCGCTTCTCCGCATCGGATCCAGATCGAAGGCTGTCGCCCCATTCCTCGTAAAACTCGGCTCTCGCGACTGTCTCGCCGCCGTAGCCGTCGCGTTCCTCGGTGTCGGCCAGCATCAACGGCTCAGCGTCTTCAAATCGTCCCTGGGATACCAATTCTCGCCAATCCGTCATCTCAATTTTCAATCCCAATCTCAACTTCTTCGATTTCCAGAACCGTCTTCAAAACTTCTGGCTCGATCTCGACCAAAAAGCCACGCTTGCCGCCGTTGATGTAGATCTTTTCTACTTCGAAAATACTCGATTCCACGTACACGGGCATCGCCGTTCGGGTGCCAAATGGCGATGTTCCGCCGACGAGATAGCCTGTGTGTTTAGATGCACGCTCAGGCGTTGCCGATTCTACGCTCTTGACGCCGATGCGGCGGGCAAGATTTTTGGTCGAAACCTGGCGGTCGCCGTGCATCAGCACGATAAGAGGCTTTTTATCGTTCGTTTCAAATATCAATGTCTTCACGACCGCGTGCTCATCCACGCCTAGTTGCCGGGCCGATTCACCGGTGCCGCCTTTTTCGAAGTACTCGTAAAGCCGAGGCACAAAATCGACCTTGTTTTCTCTCAGATATCGAACCGCCGGAGTGATCGGATATTCCATAAGAAATTTGCCCGCGAAATACGCGAAACATACAAAATAAAATCCCAGCCCCTACCCGACATTTCACGCCCTTTCACGTGTCGCGGGCAATATCCTTGTACCGAAAACACGACGTCAAATGATCGTTTACCATCCCCGTTGCCTGCATAAATGCGTACATGATGGTCGAGCCGACAAAGTTGAATCCACGTTTTTTGAGATCTTTCGCTATCGCGTCCGAGATCTCTGTTTTCGCCGGAACATCGCCGTGATCTTTCAACTTATTATCGAGTGGCTTGCCGCCGACAAAACCCCAGATGTACTTGTCGAACGAGCCGAACTCTTTCTGCACCGCCAGGAAAGCTTTCGCGTTCCTCACGGCCGAGGCGATCTTCAAACGATTGCGAATGATGCCCTCATTCAACAACAACTTCGCGCATTTGGCGTCTGAATAACGAGCGACCTTTGCGGCGTCAAAATTATCAAACGCAGCCCGATACGCCTCGCGCTTTTTCAAAACTGTGTCCCAAGATAATCCCGCCTGGGCACCTTCCAGTATCAGAAATTCAAAAAACGTCCTGTCATCATGCACCGGCACGCCCCACTCGGTGTCATGATAGGGAATATTCAACTCGTTTGATGCCCACGTGCAGCGGTCCATATTCTAAAGTTCAGAGTGCAAGCTTTAGCTTGTTCTTATGCATAGTTAGAAGGAACAAGCTAAAG
>JANNWQ010000135.1:0-8325 GCA_031408595.1 Acidobacteriota bacterium
ATCGGTCAGGAAGCTATCGGCGTAGGGTCGATGATGGCCCTCAAGCCGACCGACATGGTCATTACATCATATCGCGACCACGTCCAGGCGATCATCAAAGGAATGACGCCGGAAAGCGTCATGGCCGAGCTTTACGGCAAAGAAGGCGGCTGCGTCAAGGGCAAAGGCGGCTCGATGCACATGTTCTCCAAGGAACACGAATTCTACGGCGGCCACGGCATCGTCGGCGGCCAGATCGGCGTCGGAACAGGCATGGCGTACGCCGCGAAATACAAGAATTCAGGCCAGGTAGTTCTCTGCTTTTTTGGAGAAGCAGCAGTAAACCAGGGTATTTTCCACGAATCGCTCAACATGGCCCAGCTCTGGCGCCTTCCCTGCATCTTCATCTGCGAAAACAATCAGTACGGCATGGGAACGTCGCAGGCAAGAGCGATGTCCTCACGAAGCATCGCGAAAAAGGCTGATGCTTTCGAAATGGCAAACGAATTTGTCGATGGAATGGACGTAATGGCCGTCCGCGACGCGACGCTCAGAGCCATCGAGCGCGCGAGAAAAGACGGTTCACCAACGTTGCTCGAAATTCGTGCATACAGATACATGGGCCACTCGATGTCCGATCCGGGAAATTACAGAACCCGCGATGAGATCAAAAAATACCAAGAACGCGACCCGATCGTGCTTTTCAAAGACAGCCTGAAAGAGGCGAAAGTGTTCGGTGATAAGGATTTTGACAAGATCGAGGAAGAAGCGATGGCCGCGGTCGTCGCCGCGGTGAAATTCGCAGAGGAGAGCCCTTTTCCGGATCCTAGCGAGTTGATGACGGATGTTTACGCATGAAAGTAAGCAGTGAGCGGTAAGCCGTGAGCAGCTATGGAGAAGCCACACAAAAAACTTATCGCTTGGCAGAAAAGCATGGATTTGGTTGTTCTAATTTATAGGATAACCGGCAGCTTTCCGAGAGAAGAAACCTATGGTTTGGTTTCCCAGATGCGTCGGGCATCGGTATCTGGGCCATCGAATATTGCAGAAGGAGCCGCTGACAGGTCGAAAGATCAATTTAGAAATTTTCTGAGTATTGCAATTGGTTCACTGAATGAATTAAATACACAGTTGGAAATGTCGCTTCGAATTGGATACTTGAACAGTTCGGATCACGACGAAGCACAACGATTATTAGATGAATGTTTAGCAGTCACATACGGTTTGAAACGCAGCCTCCGTTAGATTTTCTAGCTGCTCACTGCTTACCGCTCACTGCTCACTGACTTTATGGCAGTTTTGACTATCCGCGACGCACTCAATCAGGCGCTTCGCGAAGAAATTCTTAGAGACGAAAATGTCTTCGTCATGGGCGAAGAGGTTGCCGAGTACGATGGCGCTTATAAGGTGACTCGTGGCTTGTGGAAGGAATTTGGCGACAAGCGTGTCGTCGATACGCCTATCACGGAGCTCGGGTTTGCGGCAGTTGGCGTCGGTGCCGCGATGGCTGGATTGCGGCCGGTGATCGAGTTCATGACGTGGAATTTTTCGATCCTCGCGGCCGATCAGATCATCAATCACGCGGCGAAGATGCTTTATATGTCGGGCGGCCAGTTCAAGGTGCCGATCGTCTTTCGCGGACCAAACGGCTCGGCGTATCAGGTCTCTTCGCAGCACTCGCAGGCTCTCGAAGCATTCTATGCGAATTTTCCGGGTCTAAAGGTGGTAATGCCTTCGACAGCTGCGGACGCAAAAGGACTGTTAAAAGCAGCGATCCGCGACGACAATCCCGTACTTTTCCTCGAACAGGAACGCATGTACGGGAACAAAGGCGAGGTTCCCGAGGACGAAGATTTCATCATCCCGCTAGGCGTCGCCGACATCAAGCGCGAAGGAACTGACTGCACGATCGTCGCCCGTTCGATGACGGTGCCGTTGGCTCTAGAAGCCGCTGAGAAGATCCAACAGGAATTCGACGTCTCAGTCGAGGTCATCGACCCGCGAACGATCAAGCCGCTAGATATCGCTACGATCGTCAACTCGGTCAAGAAAACCAATCGCCTCGTCATAGCCGAAGAATCACACTATTTCGCGAGCGTCGGAGCCGAGATCTCGCATACAGTCATGGAACACGCGTTTGACTACCTCGACGCACCAGTAAAACGTATTTCGACTGCGGAAGCGCCGAATCCGTATGCTAAGAATCTGGAAGCTTTAGCATTGCCGGATGTTGCAAAGATCGTCGCAGCCGTGAAGGAAGTTTGTTATTTGTGATGGAGACCACTTGGGATCCGGCAAAGCGAGAAAAAGTTCTCGCCGACCATAAGGTCGACTTTGGTAAGATAAAAGATACCTTCGAGGATCCGTTTGCGATCGAAGATATTGATGACGTTCATTCATCGACCGAAGAAACCCGGTTTACGATCATCGGTCTTACTCGTGAATACGGATTGGTATTTCTGGCTTTCAATCGAATCTACGATTCATAACCGCCCGCCGGGCTGAGAATTGGATGCAAAAGATATATGACGAAAAAAGAAGCAGAAGATAAGTTAGTATTTATCGAAACCACCGATGAGGAAAAGGCCCACGGTCTGCGTCGCATCGAGCGGAGACATTACACTGGCCCGCCCGAGCTTCTTCCATCATCAGAGCTACGGCGAAAACTTCTGCGGGAAGAACTTTTGAACGATGAAGAATTCGTTAATGGCTTGCGCGAGAAACTTGCGGCGTAACTCTTAATTTTAATATGGCTGAAAAATTCTTAATGCCGAAGCTCTCTCCCACGATGGAAGAAGGGCAGATCGCTCGTTGGGTCAAGAACGAGGGCGACAAATACGAATCTGGTGAAACTCTCGCCGAGGTCGATACCGACAAGGCGACGATGGAAATGACCGCTCTATCGGGCGGCACAGTCCTAAAGATCCTGAAAGGTGCCGGCGAAACAGCGCTGCTCGGCGAAGCCATCGCCATCATCGGCAAAGCCGGCGAAGATATCTCGGGGTTGTTGGCCGAAGTTGCGTCGAACGGATCGGCGAAAGCCGCTACTCCGACAGCCGAAGAAAAGCCAGTTGAACAAAAGGTCGAGCCGAAGGCGGCGCCCGTATCTGCAGCAACCAATGCTCCAGCCGCGACTGCACCGGCGACGTCCGGCAACGGTCGAATGATCGTCTCACCGATCGCGGCCCGCATGGCGGCTGAAAACGGTGTAGATCTTAAATCGATCACGGGCAGCGGCCCCAACGGCCGCATCATTAAACGTGATATCGAATCTGCGATGGAAGGCGGTCAGACGTCGGCCACCGCTGCATCGGTAAGAGAATTTGTGGCATCGACCATCGTCGGAGCATCGCCATTCCACGACGAAAACACGTCGAAAATGCGGCAGATCATCGCCAGCCGTCTCGCCGAGTCGATCGGCCCTATCCCAACATTCTATCTTACGATCGAGATCGAGATGGACAATGTCCTGGAGCTTCGCAAACACGTAAATTTGACCGTCAGCGAAGCCGAGAAGATCAGCGTAAATGACATCGTCGTCAAGGCGACCGCGATGTCGCTCGTCAAGCATCCTTTCGCTAATTCGTCCTATCAGGACAAGTCTATCCGCTTCTATCAGCAAGCTGACATCGGCGTCGCTGTCGCTATCGACGAAGGCCTGATCACTCCCGTCATTCGCGGAGCAAACCTTAAGGGCTTTCTTGAGATCTCGGCGGAGATAAAAGACAAGGCCGCAAAGGCAAAGGCCAAAAAACTTCAGCCTGAGGAATACACCGGAGCAACATTCTCGATCTCAAACCTCGGAATGTTTGGCATTAAAGAGTTTACGGCGATAATCAACCCGCCCGAGGCGGGCATTCTTGCCATCGGCGGAGCCGCTCCGACGGCTGTTGTCCGAGATGGCGAGATCGTGATCCGCAACATCATGAACGTCACAATGTCCTGCGACCACCGCGTCATCGACGGTGCGACGGGAGCAAAATTCTTACAAACGTTCAAGCAAATGCTCGAGCAGCCGGCGATGATGCTGGCTTAATGTCGGAAAAACAAGAAAACTCAGGCACCGCATTTCTCGCGCTGATTCCGGCGCAGCTATTGTTTGGTTCGCTGCCCGTAATCGGCAAGATCGTCTTGGCTGTGCTGCCGCCCGTAGCCTTGGTCGGGATTCGCACTTCGATCACGGCCGCCATTCTCATCGGCATCCAGGCATTTCGTGGACGATTTTGGCTTAAAGAAAAGGGCGACTATTGGAGGTTCTCGGTACTTAGCCTTTTCGGCGTTGTCCTCAATCAACTGTTCTTCATCGGCGGGCTCTCGCTCACGACTGCCTCCAACACTTCCCTGCTCGCCGTGATGATCCCGGTCTTTGCACTCGCCGTGGGGGCGATCGCGGGCTTTGAACGCCTAACAATACCGAAGATCGCGGGGATCATCCTTGCGGCAATCGGAGTGATAATTTTGATCGACCCGCGTAAGGCTTCGTTCTCTTCGCAAACGACGCTCGGCGACATGTGCATCATCGTTAACTGCCTCGCATATGGCATCTACGTCGCCACATCAAAACAAGCGATTATGCGAAACGGCATCTTTCGGTCGATGATGTGGGTGTTTATTTTCGCGAGTCTGGTCTGCATTCCGCTCGGGGCATATTCGCTGTCGACGATTGACCTGGCTGCCGTCCCGTCAAAGATCTGGTTTATCAGCGTGTACATTGCGATCGGTGCGACCGCCGCACCCTATTTGCTAAATGCCTGGGCTTTGTCGAAGGTCAATCCGTCCACCGTCGCCGTGTTTGTTTACCTCCAGCCGCTGATCGGATTTACCCTCGCGGTTCTATTTCTCGGTGAGAGTGTTACCTCGATTTTTGTCATCGCAGCTGCTCTTATTTTTGCAGGCGTCTTCCTGGTCACAAAGAAATTTGTCCCAGCCGAAACATGAGGCTTGCTTTTTGCGTAACTTCAGCATCTAATCGCTAGAAATGCCAACACAGATAACGCAGATCGACGATGCGGAGCGTGGAATAACGATATTCCGCATCGATGGAGACATGTTTCGCGAAGACGCCGAATTGCTCGGCCGCATCGCCAGCCAGACACAGTCTGAGAACGGCAATTCGATAACGATCGACCTCGCCGATCTTGATTTTCTCGATAGTGAATCCGCCCAGGTTCTCCTCAAACTCGAACGAGAACAAGGCGTCGAGATCATCGGCACCGAGATCTTCCTGCAAAGCGTGGTCAATGCCGCCGAACGCCAGCCGACCTGACTTTTAAGGGAAAACAATTTACATTAAAGGCAATGAAGACTCAGGAAATAGCTGATTTTCTTTCGGCGAAACTGATCGGTGACGGCAGTGTCGAAGTCGTGTCAGTGGCGGAGCTTAACACCGCAACCGTGGGCGAGCTTGCTTTCTTGGAAAAGGGCAGTGAAATCGGTTCCACCGATGCGTCGTGCATTATTGTCCCTACCGACTTTGAGTCTGATCATGTCAACGCAACGCTGATTTTCGCGCCTAATCCAAAACTCGCATTTGCTCGCGTCTCGGCTAAGCTTTACTCATCACAAAAAGCGAAGTTTTGGCATGGCACTGCTCAAATACCGGCCAGCTCGGATGTTCGAGCAAATTTTGTCGGCGCCTTCGTGGCAGTCGGTGAATATTCCAGCGTCGGCCCGGGATCGGAACTTCACGACGGGGTAAAGGTCGGTAACGACGTCACCATCGGAAACTCCACCGTCATCCATCCCAACTGCATCCTATACGACGGTGTTTCTATTGGAAATAATTGTGTCATCCATGCGGGCACCGTGATCGGGGCCGCGGGCTTTGGATACGTGAGGGACGATAATGGTGAGTATCGTCTCTTCCCGCAGATCGGCACCGTTGTGATCGAAGACAATGTCGAGATCGGGGCAAATTCCTGTATCGACCGCGGAGCACTCGGAGAAACACGGATCGGCGAAGGCACGAAGATCGATAATCTCGTCCAAATCGCTCACAACGTCCAAATAGGAAAACGCGTCGTCATCGCGGCCCAGACGGGCATCTCCGGAAGCACCGTCATCGAGGACGATTGCGTCATCGGCGGACAGGTTGGCATGGGCGACCACGCCTTGGTGAAAAGCGGTGCAACTATAGGCTCGCAGGCTGGTGTTCTGCCTGGAAAGATCGTCCGCCCCGGCGTCTGGTGGGGAACACCGGTCCAGCCGCTTGACGAATATAAACGGCAGAATGCACACGTCAGAGGATTGGCACGGCTACGGGATGAGGTAAAGGATTTGAGGCGCTCTCTGGATGAACTAAAGAAACTCGAATAGAGTTCGCACTGTAGATTCTCAAGGCATCTCAGGCACAACCAACTGCACTCGATTCGCGGCCTTATGCCAACGATTCGCATCCTCTTGGTAAAGTTTCCCGACCAATCGTCAAAGGTCCAGGGCCAATTACTTCTTCGTGCTTCGGCAAAGGAATGCGATTCGCACCTCAATAGTACGCCGTTCGCTCCCAAGTGCACCGCATCAAGACTTACGAACTGGAAGCCCCAAAGGCGGTGAAGAAGGGGAGACTAAGTCTGGTTTTGCGTCTGGTCGAGCAACGCAAGGACCGCCTCGGCAGCTCGCTTTGAGGCACCGCCGTGGCCGAGTTTCTCGGTGGCCAGGTGCAGCTTCGCGCGCGTATCGGCATTCACGGCAGGTTCGAGCAAACGTAAAAGTTCCGTCGCGAGAGTTTCCGCCGTAAAATCGTGCTGGATCAACTCTTTTGCAACACGTTCCCCGGCGATCAGATTGATCAAACCATAGTGTTCGACGGAAATAAGTGGCTCAAGTAGCGAGTAATTGATCGCCGATGTTTTGTACACGATCGCCATCGGAGTACCTATTATCCCGGCCTCTAGTGTGGCCGTCCCACTTGTAACCGCAGCCGCATCCGACGCATTTAGTACGTCATACGTCTGGCCCTCAATCACGATGAATTTCGTTTGATCTTCACGCTCGGCAAATACCCGGTCGATGTCCTGTTTCGCCTCGGTCGAGCCAGCCGCGATAACGAACTGGATCTGGTTGTTTGCTGATCGTAGCTTCCCTGCAGCATTAAGCATTACCGGAAGGATTCGGACAATCTCTTTGTGTCGGCTGCCGGGCAATAGGGCGATAATCGGGCTTGAACCAACGAGGCGATTCTCGCGACAGAATTCCTCACGCGAACTCGTCGAATGTACTTCCTTTGCCAGTGGGCTGCCAACATACTCTACATGCGTAACGCCTTTGCTTTCGTACCAATCCTTTTCAAACGGAAGTATCGTGATCATCAGATCGACGTACTTTCGTATTGTCGAAATGCGATACTCACGCCACGCCCATAGTTGGGGGGAAATGTAGTAAACGACAGTACAACCCTGCTTTTTCAATGACTTAGCGAGTTTGAGGTTAAAATCGGGGAAATCGACAAGAATGGCGACATCAGGTTTCCTTGAAATCCAAGCATCCTTCAACACCCGTTTTGCCCTCATGAACATCGGCAAGGCTCGGCCTATCTCTGCCAAACCGACGATCGAAAGCGAATCAGATTCTACGACCGCCTCAACCCCTGCGTCACGCATTTTGGGCCCTGCGGCACCAAAGAATGCGAAACGCGTCGCCGGCTGAGCGTCAGAGATGGCTCGGACGAGCTTCGCGGCGTGTCCGTCGCCTGATGCTTCGCCTGCGACGATCATTATTGTTCGCTGTTCTTTCATAGGCTCGAAACGGCCAATACTCAATGATATAGACGATTCATGAAATGACAACCCATAGGCCAGATCGGGGCATCAAAGGTAGTGGACCAGTTAACGCACCATCTTTTGATGACACGTGCTTGCAGAACAACCCTGAAGCTAATAAAATCAATCGTTTTGAGTGGTTTGCAATAATTTTATTTTGATCCGTTTATTCTGGAGGAGTTTGTGACGATTCGTCTTACTTTCCTTTTATCAATAGTCTGCTTAGTTGCCCTCGCGTCGAACGTGACGGCCCAAATAGATTCGGTTCTAGGCCAGGTTACGAATTCGTCTAGGGAATCTTATATTGGCGGCATCAGCGGAAATGGCAGGCTAATTGTCTTTGAATCGACGGGCGACCTCGCTACCGAGAACCCGCGTAATTCCGATGGGAATTCTGAGATCTTCTTGTTTGATTACGCTCAGCGTCGGATATATCAAATCACGGATACGAAGAACGTTCTTTTCAACAGCGCCGGGGATCCGACGGCGCAAAATAACGTTCGAATTCTGATCGTCAATTCGCGCCCGGTGATCAGCAACGATGGACGTTGGATTGCTTTTAGCTCAAACGCGACAACATCACGGCCAT
>JANNWQ010000136.1:0-5157 GCA_031408595.1 Acidobacteriota bacterium
TCGTGCATCCAGCCGGAGGCGTTAGATTTCAGGTCGCGTAAAGCATCGGAGACGGCTTTATCGGGTCGCAATTTCGCCAGGATGTGAACGTGGTCTTCGACACCGTTGATAATGAGCAAAATACCTCCAAGGCCGCGAATAATACCGCCGATATATTCGTACAAACGCTCTTCTTTGTCCGGCCTAATCAGCGGACGACGATCTTTGGTCGAAAAAACGATGTGATAAATGAGATTTGTATACGATCTGGGCATATGCGCTGTCGCCCGCTACGCGGGCTTTGATTTTTTTTGTTACCGTTCCACGGGTTTGCGCCCTTTCCACGGGTTAACACCCGTGGCTTTATGCTTGCCACCCGCTACGCGGGCTCAAAACCCGCACTGATGGCGGATCTTCTTTTACTCAAACTGCTTCCGAAACTCTTCAAATGTCGTTTTCAGAGACTCGACCTCTTCGCGGAGTGCGGTGACCTCTTCTTCAAGTTTCGCGATGCGGTCGGCGGATGCACTCGTTTGAGCGGAGCGGGTTGGGTGGGCGGCGGCTAGGGCTTCGACGTCGATCTCGCCGGAGAGGGTGTGGGCGAAGCGGGCTTCTTTTTGGCCGGGGAGGACGGGGAGTTTTACGACGAGTGGCTCTTCGCGACGCGACAGGCCGTCGAGGGTTTCCTGGACCTCTCCGAGACCTTGGAATTCGTGCATGCGTTCGGTACGCGTTCGCAATTCGCCTAGGGTTTGCGGCCCGCGAAGCAGGAGCACTGCCATCACGGCGGTTTCCGAGGGTTCGAGCTCGTACACGCTCGGGAGCATGTGCTTGTATTTGGGCACGCGGCTCGTGCTGCCGTAGAAGACGTAGATCAGATTGCGGTCGCGCAAGTGCTCGACGGAAGTGCTGACCGCGCCTTCGCCGAGCGACATCACGGGTTCGCGATTGTTCTTTTGGTTGCAGGCGTTGACCAGAGCATTTAGCGTCAGCGGATAATACTCCGGCGTCGTCAGCTGCTTTTCGACAAGCGAACCGAGGATGCGGGCTTCGTTTTCGTTAAGTTGTTCGAGCATAGATTTGTGCGTGTAGTTTACAATTAATCCCAGATTCGAATCATATTTTCTTCTTTGCGTTCTCTGCGACTTTGCGTGAAAAAAAGAGGTTCACGCAAAGACGCAAAGAACGCAAAGGAAGAAGTAAGTAAACAGATCCTTTTGGTTAATTTACAATTATGTAAATGGATATTCTAGTTGCCCGAACCGACGAGGAACTTGATCTCGCTTACGAACGCCTCCGAGGCGCCGCCGTACTCGGCTGCGATACGGAAACGTCGGGCTTTAATTCGCGTGTCGGAAGGCTATTTTCGGTGCAATTTTCGGACGGTGAATTCAACGTGCTCGTGCCCATCAGCGAAGGCATCGCTCTCGGCCCGCTCGCCGATATTTTGACTAACGATGCGATCGTGAAGATCTTTCACAACGCTAAATTCGATCTCGAGTTTCTTAACGACAGCAGTTACGCGGTCGCAAATGTCTTTGACACGATGATCGCGGAAAAAGTCTTGACCCGTGGTGCAGGGCAATCTTCGTCGCTCGCGGAGACGCTCTATCGATACTTCGCGGTCGATCTCGACAAATCGCAGCGTGCGAAATTCAACCGCAAATGGGACGGCGTGTGGACGGACGAATTGGTGGATTATGCACTGTCTGACGTGATCCATCTGCCGCGACTGATGGCGGAACAAAATACGTGGCTGGAGAAGCTAGGTTTGGTTGGAGAGTTCGAGGAACAGCTACAAAAGATCTTTTTGCCCGCAAATAACGCGAATCAACACGAATAGAAGAATAGGATTTGCCCGCGAAACAGGCGAAAAATACGAAAAAGAGTTGTTTCTTTTCGCGTCTTTTCGCGTATTTCGCGGGCAAAAAAATCTTACGCAGGCCTTGCGGTCAGATTCCGCATAGTGTGCGTGTGATGATGTTCGGCGTGGTAGATCGTGAAATAGAAGATCTCGCGGAACGTCAGCTTTCCGAGCAAAGGATGCGGCAGGACGAGGACGTCGAGCTTGCTCTCGTCGCATTTTTCGATCTTAGAGCAGAGCTTTGCGACGAGATCGGTCAGAGTCGTGACAAGCTCATTTTTCCGGCTGTAAGGAATGTGTTTGGGCCGAAACTCCGCCGGTGCGGTGCCGCCGGCGGCAAGCTCGGCTTGATAGCGGGTGACGAGTTCGTCGTAGCTCACAGACGGATGATCCGACGTTCCAAACATCGCTTTTAACGCAAATTCAGGAGCACCGAGGCCTTTGAACAGCGGTTCGACTGATTTACACAAATGCTCTACCTGCTGTCCCGCCGTCCACTTCTCGCCATTCAGCGAAAACACAAAGTCGTCTTCCGGCAGCTCTGTGACGTAGTCAGAGAAGGCGGTGTATTTATTATCCAGTTCGGCGATTATCGCTGTTTTATCCATATTTATTTACCAACGGTGATACGCCGGATGGCCTTCTTTGACGGCGACGAACGTTCCGCGACAGGTCGCACAGACCTTGTCATTCGCGATCAACTCGGCCTCGACCGTCGCGCGGTCTTCGCGTGATTCGACGACTTTCGCACGCAAATGTATCGTGGCATCGAAAGGCGTCGGGCGGAGGAGTTTTACGTGAAAATCGGCGGTGACGGTGCAATCAGGTTCGTTTTTGCCATCGCGTTTCATAAGAAAATACGTCGCGGTCCAATTCGAATGGCAATCGAGCAACGCTCCGATGATCCCGCCATTCACCATCCCCGGAAACGCCTGATGATGCGGCTCGGCGTGCCAGACCGCAACAATCTCGTCGCCCTCTGGAAAGCTATTGATGTGCAAACCCTTCTCATTCGCAGGCCCGCAGCCGAAACAGATGCTGTTTGGCGAGTACATTTCTTGCAACGATTGTTGATCGTTCATTTTGTTAGAGTCGCGCGGCGGGGCAGATTTTTCAAATCCTGTTTCCGAACAAACTGAAAACTGAGAACTAAAAACTGAAAACTGTTAGACAACCACCAGTTTT
Organism: Acidobacteriota bacterium; assembly: GCA_031408595.1. Classification (GTDB taxonomy): domain Bacteria; phylum Acidobacteriota; class Blastocatellia; order Pyrinomonadales; family Pyrinomonadaceae; genus OLB17. The sequence goes on from JANNWQ010000136.1 coordinate 3,029, forward strand.
CACTTATGAGTTTCGAGTTTTCAGTTTGCTGTTCGACGCGAAAATGGCGTAAATTTATCCGACAGATAAACACGGAAAATCTATGCTCGCTCTAATTGCTGTTGCGGTTATCGTTTGGCTTGTTTTTGGCTACTTCGCCTACGGGCGTTGGGTTGCGCGGCAGTTCCAGCTCGACGACAGCCGCGAGACTCCGGCGAACTCGGTCAATGACGGCGAAGATTTTGTACCGACTCGGCCGTTCTATCTTTTTGGCCAGCATTTCTCGGCGATCGCAGCGGCCGGACCGATAGCGGGGCCAATCATTGCGTGTTTGGCGTTCGGCTGGCTGCCGTGTTTGCTGTGGATCGCACTGGGCGTGGTTTTGATCGGAGCGGTGCACGATTTTGCGGCGTTGACTTCGTCCGTAAGGCACGGAGCCCAGTCGATTGCTGAGATCACGCGAGATAAACTCGGCGGCAAAGCTGGCCGTGCGTTAATGGCATTTATCTGGATCGCACTTGTTTATGTCGCGGTCGCGTTTACTGATATCACTGCTGGCACCTTTGTCGCGGGTGACGAATCGCTGATCGGCGAAACGCGATTCAATCCCGGTGGTGCGGTCGCGATGGCGAGCGTTCTGTATCTCGGCCTTTCGCTATTGCTCGGCCTCGTCGAACGGTACATCAAACCGCCGCTCTGGCTCTCGACCATCATCTTTGTCCCGGCTACATTTGCTCTGGCCTATGTCGGGACGATGTTCTCGCACGTGTTTATTTTCAGTCATCAGACTTGGGCGGTGCTGATCATCATTTATTGCATCGTTGCGTCGTTGCTGCCAGTGTGGTCGCTGCTACAACCGCGTGGTTATCTCGGTGGTTTTGTTCTATATGCGGCGATTGCGGTCGGTGTGATCGGTATCTTCTTTGGCGGTTACGAGATCCAGCAACCGGCGTTCAAGTCGTTCGATGTCGGCGGCATGACGGGAATGCTGTTTCCGTTTCTTTTCGTGACGATCGCGTGCGGAGCCTGCTCCGGATTTCACGGTCTGGTATGTTCCGGCACAACCTCCAAGCAGATCGACAAAGAAACCCACGCGCATCCGATCGGTTATGGAGCGATGCTTGCGGAAGGCTTTGTCGCGTTTATCGCGCTCGTGACGGTGATGGTTGCATTCGGCGACTCACTTGTTGGGCCGGATGGGAAAAATCTCCCTGCGGGCAAGATTTACGGTAACGGCATCGGGAACTTCCTTGCGCTCATCATCGGGCAGGAGAATCTAAAGTTTGCGATCACATTCGGAGCGATGGCGTTCTCGACGTTTGTTTTTGACACGCTCGACGTGACCATGCGGCTCGGACGATATCTTGTGCAGGAACTGCTCGGTATTCCCGGAAAAGTCGGTGCGGTGATCGGAACGCTCGTGACCGTTGCTCTGCCGCTCGCTCTTATATTCCTGGCCAAGCCCGGTAGCTATGTTGAGTTCTGGACGCTCTTCGGTGCCTCGAACCAACTTCTCGCCGCACTCACGCTTCTCTCGATCACAGTCTGGCTCTACAAGGCTCGAAAGAGGATTGCATTCACATTAATACCGATGCTGTTTGTCCTGACGATCACGCTATGGGCGTTGGCGGCGATGGTTTACGGCAATCTTCAGGCGACGAATGGCTTTGACATCAAGCTCATCAACGGCGTGCTATCGATCATCCTGATAGCATTAGCGATCTTTCTGGTCGTGACCGGCTTGCTGAAACTGCGGCGAAGAGATGACGACGATATTGATACCGAGTTTATACCCGAGGCCAAACCCGCTTAGCCCCAGCCGAAAACGCGTCGCATGACCGGTAGCAATCTGTGGGCGGCAACCGTCTCGCGGAAAAAGGCTTCATGCTCGACCTCGATTCGGGCCATGTCGAGTAGATCTTCGACGCAATCATGCATCTCGAGTTCGCGAGCAAACTCAGCAGCGTCTTCGTACTCGACCGAATTTTGGCTTTCGAGCCGTCCGGCAAAATACATCGGCATAAACCAGCCTGACAGAAAACAGATCGCGCCGAGTGTGCGGCCGATCGTCCAAAAGACTTTGTCTCTCAGCGGATGAGGCTTGGCATCGAGCTTTGTGAGCCATTCGCCAACTCGCCGACGATGATCCC
>JANNWQ010000137.1:0-21526 GCA_031408595.1 Acidobacteriota bacterium
GGCCAGACGATTTTGCGAGCCGCCTGCTGATCTGACAAGCACACCGACGGCTCCGAGGGGAGCCGCAGCCATTGCCGCACCGAAACGGTATTGCACCGCGTTGCCATAGGCAGCACCGCCAAAGCCGCTTGCCTGTAGCTCGCGGTCGAATTTATAGTTGAAGAGCACGATCTTCCCGGCTATCGTATCGCGGCCAAGAGCGTTCATCTCGTCGTAGGAATTAACAACAACTATCTCAGCTGTCAGTCCGCTGCCCGGCGTGGCAATGCTGCCGCCGAGAGCGGTTAGTACGATCTTCTGGGTAGTGCCCGGAGCCATTCCCGGAAACTCGACGATCTCACCAGTTTCCAGACCACGCACCCACACCGGCACGCTGAGCTTTTGCAACCTAACTTCGAGTCCTGCCTTTCGCATTTCGACCGCAACATACTCCACCGAACGCTGAGCCTGAGCGGAACCAGTTAGACGCGGGCCGATATTGTTAGTCAGATAGCGGGTTTGTCGGTACGCGTAGTCGCTAGCTAGAGCCGCCTTTCGTAGGTCGACCAACTCTTTCAATGTCTTCTCACTATAAATAACCGGTGTCGGCACCGGGCTTGGTTGTTGAAAGAATGCGGAAGTCGGAACGAGCAGGGCGATCAATAAAGCGAGGAATGATTTCATAGCCATATCGTAACGGAATGGTTACGGTCTTCCAAAATTGTATGCAATAATATCGGTGTTCCTGACATCAAATTTTCTGAGAAAAGTTATGAAACGCATCATTTCAATTTTTGTTTTAGTCCTACTCACAGCTAGCCTTCTTGCCGCTCAGTCGGCCTTTACAGCCTCCGATATGCTTGGCCTCAAGCGGCCGGCTGACACGCAATTGTCGCCCGATGGACGGACTATCGCGTACACCGTCGGCACTGTTGATAAGGTGGCTAATCGAAGTGTCAACCAGATCTGGACCATCGGTATCGACGGCAGCCGTCCACGGCAGATCACGAGCGGCAACGGATCGAGCAGCGGTCCGCGTTGGTCGCCCGACGGCAAAAAGATCGCATACAACAGCGGCGGCCAGATCTGGACGATGGACGCAGATGGCGATGACAAAGATCAAGTGACGCGAATATCGACCGGTGCCGGCGGCCCGGTTTGGTCGCGTGACGGTCAGTGGATCGCCTTCGCATCTGAGGTTTATCCGGAGTGTATGGATGATGCGTGTAACAAGGCAGAGGATGAACGGGTCGAGGGCAGTAAGGTTCAGGCAAAGGTAACCGATCGATTGTTATTCAAGCACTGGAATGAGTGGCGTAATCGTAAACGCAGCCACGTTTTCGTAGTATCGGCGAAAGGCGGCGTTGCTCGTGACATGACGCCCGGCGATTTTGATTCGCCACCTTATGGAGCATCTTCGGGCGTCGATTACACATTTTCACCTGACGGATCGAGCATCGTTTATCTCAAGAATCCTGACAAGGTCGAAGCTACATCGACCAACAGTGACATCTATATTTCCCCGATCAGCGGCGGAAACGCACGCAATATTACAGTTGGGATGAACGGCTACGACGCTTCGCCGATGTACACGCCGGACGGTAAGTATTTGCTTTTCCGCTCCCAGCCGAGGGCAACATTCGAGGCCGATCGCTGGCGGATAATGCGGTACAACCCGGCAAGCGGGGAGATCGTTGAACTAACTCGCGCTTTCGACCAGCAAGTCAGCGAGATGACGGTCACCGCTGATAGCAAGACGATTTATTTCACTGCCAACGAGAGTGGCCGTGAGCCGATCTTCTCTGTGCCGGTGGAACCAGATTTTCGTCTGAGGAACGCGACGCATGTTCGCAAAGTAGTCGATGGCGTCTATGCAACGTCGCCAAATATCTCGCGTGACGGTACGTCATTGGTGTTTGCCGGAGCCTCGTTGACCAGCCCCAATGAGGTAATGCGTGCCTCAACGAGTGGCTCTGGAGTGACGGCGTTGACATCGATCAACACTGCCACTCTCGCTCCGTTTGGACTTCGAAAGGCAGAGGATCTCGAATGGCGTGGAGGCTTTAATGCCAAAGTACACGGTTTTATCGTGAAGCCCGCAAACTTTGATCCCGCTAAGAAATATCCATTGATGGTGCTCATTCACGGTGGGCCGCAAGGGGCGTGGAACGATTCGTGGAGCACACGTTGGAACCCGCAAGTTTGGGCGAATCAGGGTTACGTTGTTTTCGCTCCGAATCCACGCGGCTCGACGGGTTACGGGCAGAAATTCGTCGATGAGATCTCCGGCGACTGGGGCGGTAAAGTGACGGTCGACATTATGAACGGCGTCGCCGAGGTTATAAAGAGCCCGTACATCGACAAGAATCGTATCGGAGCGGCCGGTGCAAGCTATGGCGGTTACATGGTCGATTGGCTGCTTGGCCATAACAACGACCCACGCTTTAAGTTCAAAGCGTTCCTTTCGCACGCGGGCGTTTACAATCTTGAAAGCATGGCTACCGCGACCGAAGAGATCTGGTTCGTAAAATGGGAGTTCCAGGGAATGCCGTGGGAGAATCCCGTACAGTATAATCGTTGGTCGCCGCATAAATTTGCAAAGAATTTCGCGACGCCAACCCTCGTGACAGCCGGCGAACTCGACTATCGCGTCCCGGTCGATCAGAGCTTACAGCTCTTTACCACGCTCCAGTTGCGTGGAGTCGAATCGAAACTCGTTGTCTTTCCCGACGAAGGCCATTGGATCCTCAAGCCGCAGAATTCTCAGTTCTGGCACGATCAGGTATTTGGCTGGTTCAACAAGCATCTAAAACCATAATATGACCCGGAGAGTTTCCTTTTGTTACTTCCTTTCGGCTGCGATATTACTCGTCGCGGCCTCTTCATCGTTCTCTCAGGTCAATTTGCCTAACTTCAATCGGACCCAGACTTTCGACGTCCAACACTACATTTTGCGAGTGGCTTTTGATCGAAGTAAGAAGACGATCACCGGTGATACCACCGTTACCTTAAAGCCGCTCACGGCCGCCTTTCGCAGCGTAGAACTCGATACAGTTGATCTCAAGTTCTCATCGGTCATGCTTGGTGATGGCGAAACTTCCCTTACGCATCGAATAGTGGGAGAAAAGGTTATCGTCAGCCTTGACCGCTCATACTCGCCGACAGAGACCGTTTCGATCCGCTTCAAGTACACGGCCAAACCTGTAAAAGGGATCTATTTTGTTAATAGTGGAAGAGAGCATTCCCATCAGATCTGGACTCAAGGTGAACCGGACGAAGCCCGGCACTGGTTTCCGTCATTCGACTTCCCAAGCGACAAAGCGACGACCGAGCAGTATATTACGGCCCAAACAGACGAGACGGTAATTGGTAACGGCGAAATGCTCGGCAAGGCCGACAACGGCAATGGAACCTCGACTTGGCATTTCAAAATGCCGGTGCCGCACACGACATACCTTGTCTCTTTCGTTGTCGGCAAGTACACCAAGATCGAGGAGAAATACAAGGATATCCCGCTTGGTTATTACGTTTATCCGGGACGCGAGTCGATCGTGAAGGACGCGTACGGCCGCACGGTCGATATGATGGCGTTTTTTGAGGAGAAAACGGGTGTAGCCTATCCATACAATAAATATGACCAGACGATGGTCGCGGATTTTCAGTTTGGTGGGATGGAGAACATCACCGCAACCACAATGGCCGACACCGAGATCTTCAGTGCGGACTCTGAGTTTGGAAAGTCTGGCGTAATGGACCTCGTTTCGCACGAACTCGCCCATTCATGGTTCGGCAATCTGGTCACGTGTAAGAACTGGGCTGAGCTTTGGCTCAACGAAGGCTTTGCCACATTTATGGAAGCCGCTTATCGCGAACGTGCATTTGGACGTGCGGCCTACATCGCCAAGGTGCGTTCGGACGCCCTGAATGTGCTGATCGACGACACGATTACCCGCCGCCGTCACGGCCTCTACAATCTGCGCGCCGGAGACGTTCCGTCGCTGTTCGACAACTCATCGGTAACATACAGCAAGGGCGGAGCCGTTCTTCATATTCTCAGAGAGCAAGTCGGTGACGAGGCGTTTTGGAAGGGCGTGAGCAACTATCTAAGCCGGCACAAATTTGCGAGCGTAGAATCGACCGATCTAAAGCGTGCGATGGAAGAATCGTCGGGACAGGATTTGAAGTGGTTTTTCGAGCAATGGGTTTACGGCGCAAGTCTTCCGAGGATCTCGGTCACAAAGGCCTATGACGCCAGAAACAAGACACTTCGTCTAACCTTTGCCCAAACTCAGAAACCTGACACTATCGTTCCGGCGGTTTTCCGCCTTCCGATGGAAATTGAGATAACGACGGCTTCGGGAGCGAAAACGGAAAAGGTCAACATCACGCAGCGGATACAGTCGGTCAGAATACCGGTGGACGGAAAGCCCTCCGATATTGTCTTTGACCCGGCGGAGAAGATAATCCTCAAGAGTCTGAAACAAGGTTCTATTACGATGATCCGTTAATTGAGCCTGACGGTTTTGCTTGTCGTATAAACGCCAAGATCGTTACCGTTCGAATCTGAAAGGGCGATCTTTGCGATTCCGTCGGTAATTCGAATTTGCGTGTCGTTTGTAGGTTGATCTGTCGCTCGAATCAGGTTGACGATGATCACCGTCTTTTGTCCACCTGCTGCTATCGGTATCGCCGAATCCAATAAGACTGCGATCCTGCCGTTCGCAATGTCGGATGAATTGACCGTTAAAACAGAACCTTCCGGCGCGTCACCACCAAGTTCAATAGTTGCCCCCTTGAAGGCTCCGGCGTCGAATTCAAATGTGAAGCTAGCTGCGACGACTTCGCCGTAGCCCTCGATCGTTACCGGTACGGCCAGAACACCTTCCTCAACAACGACAGGATCGCCCACCGCGATCGAGCGTCCCGAAAAATACTTAAAGATGTCGTCGATCCAGCCGCCAATTCCCTGCGGACCCGCCGATGGTTGAATCGGCCCGCCGCCAGTTTGAGGTGCGTCGAGTCCCGATGCATAGCGTCTAGCCTGTACGGTGTCGCCCGCAGTTAACAGGCCGTCCCCTCGAGTAGACGCCGGAGCAATGTCGGCTCGCTGAAATTCATTTGGAGAAACTGCTGCCGTGTCTAAGCCAGACACGTACCGTCTGCTCTGAACAACATCGCCCGCCAGAAGCTGGCCGTCGCCATCAGGCCTGGGCGAAATATCACCTTCAGTCCCGCTGCCGGGGGTCGGCGTAGCTGTTGGAGTTCCGGTCGGAGTCGCTGTGGGCGTTGCCGTAGGTGTTCCAGTTGGAGTCACGGTCGGCGTTGCAGTCGGTGTTCCGGTTGGAGTCGCTGTCGGCGTTGCAGTAGGCGTGTTAGTTGGAGTCGCCGTTGGCGTATTAGTTGGAGTGTTAGTCGGCGTTGGCGTTAAGGTCGGCGTTGTCGTTGGTGTCGGTGTTCCACCCGCATCAACGAAAGCATAAACGGAACCGTGATCGCGTTCATTCATCACAATGTCGTCGAGGTGGCTGCCGACAACGGCGAGATTTCCCGAGAGAGAGACGCTCCCGCCAAAGATGTCGCTCGGTGCACCGTCTGTCGCAACTAACCTTTGTTCCTGTGCCCAGTTCACTCCGCTTCTTACAAAGAGGTATACGGAACCCTGGTCTGCGTTCGGCCCAATGTCGTCGCCCTCGGCTCCCACGATCGCCCGGTCGCCGCTGATCGAAACACTTCCGCCAAATTTATCGCCATGGGCCCCATCCGAAGCAGTAAGCTTCTGCTGTTGGCTCCACGACGTCCCAGAACGGAAAAATGCGTAGGCCGAGCCATTGTCGTCCGCGACCGCTCCTGATATCACAGTGTCGCCCTCAACACCTACGCTATAGCCGAACCGGTCAAAGGTCGCTCCGTCGGAAGCGGCCAGTTTTGCCTCTTGCGTCCATACCGTCCCAGAACGTTTGAAAACATAAGCCGAGCCGCGTGTTCCGTCGTCGCCGGGTGCCCCAATAACCGCAGTGTCTCCACTTACCGATACCGTCCAGGCAAATTCATCGCCCGCCACGCCGTCGGCGGCCGTGAGCTTTTGCTGCTGGGTCCATGTCGTCCCAGAGCGTGTGAAGACATACGCCGCACCGCGCGAGGCGTTCGCTCCAAAGGCCCCAACCACCGCGGTATCGCCGCTGATCGCGACACTTATCCCAAACTGGTCGTCCGCTGCCCCGTCCGCCGCAGTCAGCTTCTGCTGCTGTGCCCATTCGGCGTTTCGAAAGAAAACATAGGCCGACCCTTGATCGACCGCCGGAGCGTCATCTAAATTGGCGCCGCCGATCGCCGTATCGCCGTTGATCGCAACGCTCCAACCGAGATTATCATCCGCCACCGAATCTGAGCCAGCGAGAGTCGGGCCCGCGAGCCAAAACGAGCTAGTCCTGCTAAAAAAGCTTACGGATCCGCGGTAGTTTGCGTCGCGATATGCCCCACCGACTACATGATCCCCGCTCGCAGCGATGCTAAATCCGAAGGACATGTTGGCTACGGGGAAACCGACCTTGAAGACCTGCGAATAGCTTTCCGGAGCGTCCCCAACCCTTTTAGCCAGCATCTGTACCGCCGTCTCGCTCTTCGCCTGCTCTGGCGTCCCACCGACCATCTGCTCGTTACCAGGTTCGATAAGGAGCGGCACCGCGACAAACCCGCCAACCGCCACCGCCGCACCGATCAGTACGCGAAACAACTGTGAAGCAGTCGCGATGACAAGAAATTTTCTGAGATTACGGAGCATAGAAAAAGACCCGACGATACGGATCGGATGACAGCAAACTTACGACTAAACCAATGGTCTGATGCCACCTGTTCGATGTCAAGTCGAGCAATTCCCTCGATTTTGTCCCAAAGTGTACCACTGTCCCTCATTTCCCGCGTAGAAAAATACTGTATTTTACGTAAAGCCTGTACACGCAAGAAAAATACCAGCGTTGGCCGATATTTACAATGCCTATCCGCCGCTATTTCCGATAATATTACTATTCGCCGTTATTGCCGATAACAGTACCCACCAAAAAAAGTTCCGCCATTGCTGGCGGAACTTTTCTCTTTGAGAAGACCGGATGCCTGCTTCAAATGTTGAATTCGCGATAAGGATGAAGCACTTTGAAAATTCCCCCCTCTCGGAACAAATTTTCCTGCTGTAACTTCTTTTACCACACCTACGAGGTTAGCTGCCGGGCTAGGAACGAAAGAGTATCCCCTCGTCTCGTGACGATTCGCCCCGTTTTGGCTCTACGACCAAAATTTGGTTCCCCCGCGTCGCTCCACGTCAAGCGACTTCGGTGATCGAGTTTTCAACAAACCAAATATAGCAATAACACCGCTCTATTTCAAGAGGTAAGACGCGTGAAACCCGGAAAAGGTTTGCCTACCTCGCCGGAAATAGTTGATAAAGCATCAGATACACGATTACACCGGTGATCGAAACGTATAGCCACACAGGATAAACGAGTCGCGCAAGCTTCTTATGCGACTCGTACCAGCCCTTTAAGCCACGTCTCAGAGTAAGAATAACGAACGGGCCTATCAGCGTCGCCAAGATCGTGTGCGAGGTCAGAATCGTGAGATAGATGGGCCGTGCAATGCCCTCGCCAGTGAATCTGGTCGGTCCGAGACCAAAGTAATATGTGCGGATCGCGTGGTGCGTAAGGTATCCGACAAGAAACAGGGCCGAAACGCTGCTCGCGGCGAGCATACAGACTCGATGTGCCGCGATGCGCTTGCGAAGAATCATCACAAAGCCCACGATCAAAAACATGCTACTAAGCGCGTTGAGCGATGCGTTTAAATGTGGAAATATGTGTAACCATTCCATCTGTCTATTTCCAAAAGCCGAGCAATACAAATAGCACTATCCAGAGTGCACCCATAAAATGCCAGTACCATCCGACCACCTGTGCGAGAGTTTTCGAACGCTGAAGGGCCTCTGCCCCGCGGAAGCCGCACCAAACTTTCAGCAAGATTGCGCCTAGAGCGGTGATTCCGCCGAGCACATGCACCGCGTGAACGGCGGTCAAAATATAGTAGAAGCCCGCGTATGGATTACCGCGAATGTAGAGCCCGCGAGATGTCAGAGCCAGCCAAGCGAGAAGTTGTGACGAGATAAAGGCGGCTCCAAAGACTGTTGTGAGAACAAGCCACTTTCTCGACGCAGCTTCGTCTTCGCGGAATATCGCCGATTGAGCAAAATGATAGGTAAGGCTACTAACGATGATAATCGCGGTGCTGATCCATACCTGTATTGGCAGGTCGAACGGGTTCCACTCGGCGACGTTATTCGTTGCGATAACGATATACGCGGCCATCAGCCCACCAAATGTCATCATGACAACGAGAAGCAGAAATCCAGTGAGAATACGTGAGATGCCGGGCTTAAAGGCGGTTGGCTCTTGCGATTGTTCTTTCTTCGGTTGATCGCCACCCGAACCGTCGTTGCCGCCGGGATCATTGCCGCCTCCGCCGTGTGAACCGGTACCGCTGCCTGTCCGCCCGGAAGGTCTCCGTTCGAGCCGCTCAGATTCTTCGAGGATGTCGATACTTCCAACGTTCATGTATGCCTAGAGTTTATTGGCGACCATCAGAATGAAAAGGATCGGCAGGTAAATGACCGAGACTAGCAAAAGCTTTTTTGAGGCAACATTCGTTTTCGAACGAGCCGCCTGAATGCTCGTCCACAGCATCCACAGACCTAAGATCGATGCTCCGACCAGAAAGATCATCCCGCTGATGCCGAAGAAAAACGGAGCGAGGCTCACGGGCAATAGCATGATCGAAAACATCACGATCTGCCTAAACGTAATACGTCCCCCAGGCTCGACGACCGGCAGCATTAGAATTCCGGCCTTGGCATATTCCTCGCGATACATCCAAGCAATCGCGAGAAAATGCGGAAACTGCCACAGAAACTGCATCGCAAATAGCGCCCACGCACCGATCGAAATCTCGTTCGCCGCCGCAGTCCAGCCCATCAGCGGCGGCAGAGCTCCGGGAATTGCTCCGATCGCAGTAGATGCCGACGTGCGAGTTTTCAGCGGGGTGTAAACAAGAACATACCCAACGATGACCACAAGGCCCAACAAGGCTGTCAACGCATTTACTGCTACGAAAAGATAGATCTCGGCGGCAAGACATAGAAGAACACCGAAAATAAGAGCCTCGCTGAAGTTGACGCGGCCGCTCGGCAGCGGCCGTGTCGCAGTTCGCGACATCAATGGGTCAATATCGTGTTCCCAAACCTGATTTAATGTGGCCACGCCCAGTGCGAGCAACGTGATAGCGATCATCGAGTGTGCGAACAACAACGAGTTGAACGAACCCGCAACACTACCGAGGTAAAAACCCGCAGCAGAGGTCAATACAAGTAGAAATGCAATGCGCGGCTTTGTGAGCTCGACGAAGGCCGCCAGCTTACCGCGTAGCCCGAGCATTTTCTGCTCCTGAATGTCCGCTGTCATCGTCTCCATACTGTGAAAACCTTACAAAAACCGTTCTCGTAAGGATAACGTCTAGTATCTGTATTTCAAAGCTATGCCGCATTACGCTATTTTCTTTTGTTTACAAGACGAACTAATTTGAAAACAAAGTGACAAATATTCACGACTAAGCTAATCTTTACTCAAAGATGTCGGCCTCAGAAGAAACTATCAAATCGCGTCCAGCAGTGCGGCCGTCGGCACCGATAGTAAACCGCGCCCTCGACCAGATCGGCTCGGTGCGCGTCGGTGTCGTAACGCTCGTAATTCTCGTCATCCTCTCGCTCGCGGGTATGCTGATCGTGCAGCAGAATGTGCAGGGGTTTGAAGCGTATTATGTCGCTTTAACACCTGCCGAGAGGATGGTGTTCGGAGAGCTGGGTCTCTTTGACGTCTATCATAGTTGGTATTATCAACTCGCGTTGCTCTTCCTTTCTCTGAATATCGTGCTCGCTTCTATCGATCGCTTCCCTTCCGTCTGGAAGGGGTATTTTAAACGTCCGAAGGTTACAGGAAGCAGGGGTTGGCTTCTGGCAAGACCTGAGAACGAGTTGATCACGGGTTCCGAGCGAACCGTCGAGGGAGAAGCGGCGCATGTTGAGACTAAATTTAAAGCCAACGGGCTAAAAACGCGCGTCACAAATGAGAACGGCACTATTACCGTATTTGGCGAACGCGGTCGAATTAATCGGCTTGGAGCTTACATTGTCCACGTTTTCTTACTCACATTATTTCTTGGACATTTTGTCGCCCTCACAACGGGTTTCGACGCTGATGTTCGGATGATCCCGGGAGCTGTCACTGACGAGATAGAGATGATCGAGTTTAATCTCGACAAGAAAGAGAAATTTAATGTAAAACTTCCCTTCTCCATCGAGTGTACCGACATTCAGCAAAGCCTTATAGACTCGGGCGGTTCGATCGATGTGACCAACACTCTAGACTGGCGTACGCAGATGAAAATCAACGATCCGCAATATGGTGAGTTGATTGCGGATGTCAGTATGAACAAACCTGTTAGCTATCGTGGGTATCGATTCTTTCAGGCACAGACAATTCCAGTCGGCAACGCTCGCGAGATAACTCTCGAGTTGACCCCGCAAGCTGGCGGCGCACCGACAACAACAAAGATCAGGCGCAATAGTGGTACCACCTTGGCCGATGGTACCAAGGTTGACTACACCGAGTTTATGCCGGATTTTACATTTGGCGGAGATGGACAGCCCGACACTCGGAGCGGCGAGTACAATAATCCGGTCGCAGTCCTCAACGTCACGCCGCCTGGCGGCGAACGGCAACGTGTTTTCGCTTTTGCTCAGAAGCTGCCTGACAACGCTCCTGTCGGCGCTGCGAAAGCCGGCTATAAGTGGCGACTCACCGCCTTTGAAAAATCACCGCTCGCCCACGTCCTTTCGATAAAGTACGATCCGTATGACGGGGCATTTATCGCTTGGTATGTTGGCGGGTTCGGCCTCATCGGAGCGCTCGGATTCGTCTTTTTTCTCTCTCACAAGCGGGTTTGGGCACAGATAAGCAAACAGGAAGACGGAAAGAACGAGGTTGTGCTTGCCGGCGAGGCAAACCGCAATGAGGCCGCATTCGGCGACCTATTCAAGAAGCTCTCCGAAGAGATCAAGGGTAAAGAACGAGGCAATAAAGATGGAAGAATTGGATAGACTGGACGAACGCGTCACGTGGCAATCGTATCTGCCGACAATAATGGTCATCGTCGGTTCGTTTGCGATGATGGGCCTGCGGATTCAGATGGGCGAGTCGTTTATCAACGACGGAGCCCTGATGATGATCGCTCTGGCCTGTTACATCCTCGCGGGCTTGTTCCAATTGACGAACCTTTACGCCCCATCTTCAATGGCGGAAAAGATTGGGTACTTCGGTGCCGCGCTTGGAGTTTTTTTCAATTTTTCGAGCTGGCTCGTGCGTTGGGTATCAGCATATGATCACGAGATCGCTATTATGCGCGCCAGCGGCAATATGGAGACGCCTTGGGTGTTTCGCTACGTCCCTTTTGCCAATCTTTACGACTACAGTCTTGCATTCGCATTTGGGGCGGGCGTTGCTACCTTGCTGTTCGCCCAACGTCGCAAATTCCGCATCCTGTCAGCCTTTACGTTGCCGCTCGCCGCACTCATTTTAACGCTTGCCCGATTTATCGGAAATGAATTTATCGACCTTCCGCCGGTGCTTAATTCGTATTGGCGCCCGATACATGTTGGGGTGGCGAGCTTGAGTTATGGCATCGCTCTAGTCTGTTTTGCGGTGGCCGTTATCTACCTGCTCAAAGATCGCGTCAAGGTCGAGGCGATGGCGATCTGGTCGAGTGTGTTTGCACTCGGAGTGATCGCGACGATCAGCAAGTTTTCGGTTTTTACCGAGTTTGTCTATCGAGCCGGGCTCTTTGTTCCAAATGAAGCGGGCAAAAAACCATTCTCGGCGCCATTCCGTCTCGAGCTCGATTATGCTGGCCCGGCTCTAGCTATTTCGGGCGTACTCTTGGTCGGCGTGATCATCGCCTTTTTGTTATATCTCTACCAGAATAGCGAGCAGTCGCGCACGATCGGCCACTATTTGCTTAAGGCCGCGCTCGTTGCTCAGATTGTCGCCCTTTCTCTCGTTGTTTACGGGATCAAGTCGGAAACAAATACGCAGTCCCGCCTACAGGCTCAGTTGACTGCTAATCCAGCTCAGTACGTCGTCGCTGGAATTGCAATGTCTGAGAATGAGAATCTGACTGTGCGTGAGCGCCAACAGATAACCGCGCAACAGCACGAGCAAATGGGCCGCGCCTACGTTCAGGCGAATGGCAATCGGCTTTACCTTAGTCTGAACACCAATCCAGTCGAGGTCGCGGCGTTGATCACGGCTCTCGTCGGAACGTTTTTTGTGCTGTTATTCGCGTTCCGTACGGAACAGATAGTTGACCGGCTGCCGAGTCTTGATTCCCTCGACGGCCTAATGTATAAGACCGCGTGTCTGGCTTTTGCGGGCCTCGCGATGCTACTCATCACCGGTGCGATCTGGGCGAATGAATCATGGGGACGGCCGTGGGGCTTCGACTCAAAAGAAACAGGAGCACTCGTGGCGTGGCTAACCTACGCCGCGTTTCTGCACACCAGAATTGCGCGTGGGTGGAAAGGCAGAAGTTCGGCTTACTTCGCTATCGTAGGATTTTTGCTTGTGATCTTTACGTATCTCGGAGTCAGCTATTTGCTGCCGGGCCTGCATAGCTACGCGTAACCAAACGAGGCAATTGTTCAGAGTGCAAGCTTTAGCTTGTTCTTCGTCCAGCAAGATACAAGCTAAAGCTTGCACTCTGAACACCGAGGACATTCACACTCCGTTCATTACTCGATCGTCACTTTTGCAACATCCAATATCGAATACCGGTTCACCTTTCCATCCTTTCCGATCACTACAAGGATTCCCTTATCAACGCTGAATCGTTGCACTTCGCTCATCGGGCGTTCGATCACCTCGCCCGCTTTTAGCTGAACGATCAGCCGTATATTCGCGAGAGGATCAACTTTCGGTTCGGCCGGTGGCTCAACTGCTTTCACCATCTTTTTTGGCGGTGTTGCTCTAGCGGTCGTCGCTTTGGGCTTAGGTTCGGGGGTCTTCTTTTCAGCTTCCGGCTTCTTTTTCGAATTAAAGACTGTCGCGACCGGCGAAGAATCGGTTACGACAACGACTGGATTTGACGGCTCTGGCTTCTTTTCGGTCACGCGTTCCGGCTTTGGCTTTTCAAGCGCTTTTGTTTCCGCTTTTGAAGTGGTCTTTACGGGAACGGACGGTGGGATTTCGACAGGGATTTTCACCGGCTTAGCTTTTAGTTTGACCTCGACGATCGTGCCCACCGCATTCACCTTGATATCCGATTCGTTACCTCTAGCCTGGATCGTTGGCGCTTCTTCCTCTTTACCGCCTGCGATAGCGATAAAACTGCCGCCAAACTTGACCCGGAACATTGCCGGATCATCATTCGGTGAACGTCCTTCGACCCGCAACAGCAACCGTTCACCTTTCCGCAAATAGATAAGGCGGCCGGTCTCATTGGACGAAGTTCCGTCTGGAAAGACGACCATTTTGGTCATTGACCTCAGCGTTTCCACAGTAAAAACGTCGATGTCGCCCGCGAAATTCTTCGTCACGACATTTACAAAAATATCGCCCTGCCCACCGTCAAAGACATAGAAATATCTCGTCAATCGCGGGTCGCCAACGTCGCGTGCCCTAATCTGACCGTTTATTTCGCTTGATGTAACCGGCGTCGGGAAATTCTGATCGGTAGATTGAGCAAAGATCGGAGCCGTCGTTAGGAGAAGCACCACTGAAAAGAAGAATGATTTGGAAAGCATTTTTGTCATCAGCTTAGTTCTTTTCTTAGATGCACAAGCCGAGAAGTTTCGCTGTATCCGAGCTTTTGGTGGGCCGCTAAACTGATCAGATTGTCGACCTCGGCGTCCGATGCCATCTCGGTGCAGCCGCGATTCCGAGCCCAGGCTTCAGCTTGTGCGACGAGGCCTGCTCCGATCCCATGTTGCCGATACTCGTCTTCGACAAACCAGCCTTCTAAATACCCGACGCTGTCCGTATTACAATCCTCAACGTGCGAACGAATGCTCGCTTCCAGAAAGCCGACGAGCCGTCCGCCACCAATATCTGCAACCGCAACGAATTGAGACTCAAGATCGTCGATGATCTCGAGCATCTCGTCCTTCTGGTCGTCCTCGCCGTTACCATCCCAAAGCATCTGCCGCAAACGCAGCCATTCGGATAGATCGCTCTCGACAAGCGGTCGGATCGTCAGTTCAATATCTGGCATCAAAAGTGAGTCTACCAGTGTTGGCTTTGCATCACAATAGGTTTCAAAGAACAAAAGCCCGGGCAATCCGTGCCCGGTCTTTTGGAAGTAATTGAAATTTTTTTATGCTGCCGCCTTCGCCGCGATCCCGCCAAGAACTTCGAGAGCTTTCTTGAGCTGAATATCCTCCAGGACCTTCGCCGGAGCAGGCTTCGGAGTCGGCGTTGGGGTTGCGGCTGGATTTGGCTCCTGTGGCTCGCCGAGCGATTCGATATCGAGTGGCTCCGGAGTGTCAGGGCGCTTGACCTCGATCGAAGGCTTAACTCCGGTCGTAGCACGTTCGTCACCGAGAAATGGAGTGCCATTCGGGGCCGCCCACTTTGCGATAGTCAGCAAATATCCGCCGCCGCTCGTCATCGTGAATAACTTCTGCTCAGTTCCCGCACCGAAACTGCGTTCGCCGATAACTTCACCACGTTTCTTATCAAGCACTGCTGCCGCAACAACTTCTGCGGCACCAGCAGTTCCCAGATCTGTCAAAACAGCAAGAGTGCCATCAAAAACCGCTTTGGCCGGATCGGCTGTGTAGGTCGTCAAAACCCTACTGTCTTTGCCGATGACACGAGCGATCTCACCGCTCTTGATAAATAGGTTGGCAACAGTCGCACCTTCCGTGATCTTACCAGAAGCAACACCGCGAAGGTCCAGGACGATCTTCGAAACACCCTGCTTGGTTAGGTTACCGATCTGCGTCTTAATATCGTTGGCCTGACCGTCTTCGAGGCTAAAAACCCTTATCACGCCGATTTTGCCATTTTCGACACGCGATTCAGCCGGAGGGACTCTATATCCGCCACGAACGACCTTGATCGTCTGAGCCTTTTCACCAGAGCGGAGGACGCGAAGGCTTATCGTCGAACCGGCATCGCCATCAACCAACTGTTTCGCGTCATAGAGCGAAATATCACGACTCGCTTTTCCGTCGATGTATTCGATCACATCGCCATTCTTAATCCCAGCTTTCTCAGATGGCGAACCTTTGATCGCCGAGATCACATAGAGATAACCCGAGATCTGCGAAAATTCCGCACCGATACCGACACGCGGAGTGGTCTTACTCGCCTCGAAGGCTTTGACCTGTTCCGGTGTCAGATACGCTGAGTATGGGTCGAGACCGCCAGCGAGGCCGCGAAGGGCTCCGAGTCGAACTTTCTCCATGTTTGGCTCGTCAACGTAGTCGTTCTGGATATGCTGAAGCACTGATTCAACGATCTTGAGCTGCGCAGTAGCATCGTTGACCGGCTTTTGTGCCGAAGCCGACAGCAGGCCGTTGACCAGCGGCAGGCCGCCAACAACTGCGTAAACGGCAACAACGCCCGAGATCATTAGTACCCAGAGCTTTCCGCGAAATGACATAAGCTACCTCTTGTGATAATTCTAAACGAGTCTTTTACGTGTTCGAGCAATAATTTGTTTACGACCAATGCGCAATAGACAGATTATCGGCTAACCATTGATACAAGTGCAACAAAAAGAAACCATTAATACCGACGAACTTACAGATCTTTCTAATGTCCCCGCCGCCGGTCGCATTATCGCCATCGATCCCGGTACTAAACGCTGCGGAATCGCGATTTGCGACGAGCTTCGCATCACTACTCGTCCACTCGATGTGATCGACCGTACGAGTTGGAAAAAGTTGCTCTCGATTGTCAAACAGATCGTCTCGGATTATGATGCCGTCGCTCTGGTAATGGGTTTGCCGCTCGAATCGGACGGCTCAGAAAGTGAAATGTCCGCCGAGGCCCGGCGAATGGCCCACAACTTCAGCCTTTCCCTTTCAATTCCCGTCTTTCTCCAGGACGAACGCGTCACATCCTACGAAGCCAAGGCCCGCCTGTGGCAACGCGGAACCGATCTGAAAACCACAAGGCGGCTCGTCGATAGCGAAGCGGCTGCAATAATCCTGGGCGATTTTCTCGACCGTGCCGCCCGACAGACCGGCCAAAGCGGATGGTAAGATCAGAATCGATCGCGATAAGTCCATTTGTGAGCGGTAGTGTCGTCGATCCGCCTTCGTTCTGCGGGGTCATCCTTATATTTCACCATCCACTCGGCCCACTCATCCTTTCTTATCAGATCGCGGATATATTCGCTCATCGAACCGTATCGATTCGCCTGCAGTCGTTTTACAGTCTCCTCGTAAGTTAGCTACCTCCTAAAGTGTTTCATGTTTCACCCCGTTTCACCGGTGTTTCACTCCCCTATGCAACACGCAAACCGTTAAAGAAAAACGACTTATACTTGTATTTACAGACTGTTTCATCGATTCGCGACAAAACTTTTTTGCATATTTTGTAATACCAAACGTGCCAGCCGTGCAACAGTCTATCATGTAGAAGACCGGATTGCAAGACTTTTCGGTGGTATCTTAATTCGAAGAAGAAACTCTCAAAAAGCAGAATTAGGGTCGGGCCTGAGTTATTCGCGTATCTTGGCCCGTCTTATAGCTCGTGATCCGGTGGGCCGGCACCCGTCTACGGGCACGGCGATCCAAGCGCGTAGAAGCATTTGTTTGCCCATGTAAAGTTCGGGCTTGTCGCCGGGTTTACGATGGGACTCGTAAGGGATTCGAGCGGTACGACGGGGCGCATTGAAGCAAATCGCCATTTCCCCATTCGAGTATCGTCGCCCAATGCGATAGGTCGCGCGACGAGATTTCCTGTAAACGTATAGTCCGCGAGTGCGTGCATGCGACGCCAGACGCCCCAGTAGTCGTGGGCGTTGACGCCTCCTGATCCGTCGCTGTCGCTCGGATTTTCGGTTACCGGCACGCCGTGTGCGGCGTTAAGCGCGCAGGTCGTCCGAGCGCTGCGGATAACCTGCCAGCGGCGCTCCTGAACTTGAGGGAGACGATTCCAAATATCGTTTTGCGAGATGAGGTGGTCGTTCGTGGCGTCGTCCCAGTAAATTTGAACCACCAGCTTGGCGGTGGCCGGGATCTGGTCAAAGCCCGTGTTCCACGAATACCACGCCGCCATTACAAACATAAACAAACCGTTAGAACCCCAGCCGGCGGCGACGCCTCGTCGAGTCAATTCGGGCACCGCTCCCGCTCCATACGAGTGTCCGGCGAAACCCGCTCGCGACGTATCCATCAGCGTGCCGTACTGCTGTACCGCAAGTTGAAAACCGGACCACATCTGCTGATACCGCGTCGGATGAGCGGTCAATAGGTTCGCCGTGTATGGAGCGAACACTACTACATAACCATTGCTGGCCATCTGTTGAAGAAGCCTGTCGTAAAAGGTGTAACTAGTTCCGCCGAAGCCATGTGCGAAAAAAATCACCGGCACGCGATTCGTCGTAGTCGCATTGCCTGGTAAATAGACGGAGACAGGGCCCGGCACATTCGGGTCCGGATGTTGGAGCGTTTGGCGCGTCACCGAATGCGATCCTTTACCACCGTATTCCCCTACGAATGGCAGCGTCGTTACCCTGAATTCGCCACACGGTGCTACCTGAGCCTGAACTGACGCAGTGAAACAGAGTCCTAACAATACGACTGAAAATAATATTACTTGTTTCATGACCTCTAATTCCCCGGACTGACATCCCCATAATACTTGAGCATTCCGAAATCCTCGAAGCTTATGTCGGGGGGACAAGAGTGAGATGCAGTTTCCGGAGGTAAACTCGGGAAAACTTTCGGGGATCAAATGCGGAGTTGTGGGATGAAACGGGGTCACACCTGCGATTCTGGCGATTCTTCTATTGATCAGTCTACCCAACTCCAGCGAATATTTTAGCGCAGATGCTAAAACGAGGTTGATCCGCCATCGGTTACCGCATCCCCCGCAAGGCCGTTCGATCTGAAGCCGCTTTAGCGATCAAATGACTGTAGCCGTGGCGTTTCAACCCACGGAATGAATGAAAAAGACCATCACGGTCGCGTCAGCGACGGTTAAAGAATCAAAGGTTGTGTCAATCGAAACGGTTAACCCTTTTTCGGCAGTTGAGCCTCGTTTACTGCAATTCGCATAGTCCGAGTATGAAAACAAAGGTTAACCGCGGAATTCTTTCCGGCAGCCGTCGAACGGTTGTAGGTATTCAGTTTGGCCAAAGCTTGGCCCAAAGAAAGGTGGAGTTTTAGCGCTTCCTCAAAACTAAGGATCATATTTAAGGAGATAGGAAAATCATCGCCCCAATCGGGGCTAACCGCCGCTACATCAAGCGTTCCGAACGACTTCTTTGTTTTTATTTCAGCTGCCATTGTTTCCTCCGATCGGGTAAGTATTGGTCTTAACTTTCTGATAGTTTTCATTCAACTCCGCTTCCATCAGGATCAACGCGGCGATGCGGCGGGTCATGTTGGTTACTTCTTCAACCTCAGTTGTCGTTAGCGGACGGCCGAGCAGGGCGGATTCGCGGTAGCTGAGCCATTTCTTGATGACCTGATAGCCGCCGATGTAGTAGTTCCAGACGGGTTCGGGGACGTTGCGCCAGTAGGCGTGGCTGTTGAGATAGATGTCGAGCGTATGGTCAGTACCGAGAGCGGTAGCGACCGGGGCCTCGGCCATTGTTTCACGCTCCTTATCGGAGAATTTGCGACGTTCTATCTTTCCTTTCCCCGGCATCGTCACGCCGCCCTTACCGGCGTGGCCCCAACCAGCAGTGACCTTAAAATCGTCGTCCTGAAACTGCTTGCCATCGATATGTGCCGCAACGCCGACGGTGCGAAGCTCGTTTCTGACCGAACCGGCGGTCACGCCCGCGACTTGTTTTTCCGTATCGAGCAAAGCGGCGACACGACGCCCAAGTTCCGCCGATGCGATCAGGTCATCGCGGTTTGCAGGTAATGGAATTCGCGGGAAATTTTGTCGCAGAGCGTCAGAGTTTTCCTTTGCGTATTCCGGTGAATGCAGTATTGCAACTGTGTGATAAAACAATTCAGACGGATCGGTTGAGAGTTCGTCAAGATAACTGTTAGCAACTTCAGCGAGATTTGGAACAACTGAATCCGCTTCATCAAACAGCGTTTCCCTTTGTTTCTTTACATAAAGCGGGAAAAGATTGGCTCCGCGTTCAACGAGGTGACGCGATCCGAGAACAGATAGGGTAATTGGTGGGTCAAAATCCTTGCGATTATGATGTACTGCCGCGAGACAAATATTGCCCACAAAGACCTGCGAGAAATAGTCTGATCGCTTCTCGTCTAATAATTTTGTTTCGCCTTCCCAATAGAGCCAACGTAAATCAAATGGACGATACGCCTGACGAACAATGCCGTCTGGCTTAAAACCGCGTTTCAAAAGATATTCTCTTGTCTCTTCAGCCTTAAATCGTGCAGTAGTCTTCATCGCGTCAGGGGCGATGTTTTTCATTTCTGAATTACTTATCTTCGGATCAAAATACTTTTCAATCCGACTGACCAAAGTTTCGTGATCTATCGACAACAGAAAACTGTCTCGACCAGTTTGAACGCCCGGAAAGGAAACTGGAAAAAGGTCTGGCAATAGCGGCCATCCAAAATATTCTTCATTCGAATCCGAGGGTAAAAAGGTAAGAGCAAGAGACATTTTCGGCTCGAATTCAACAAATGGCGGATCGTTTTCTTTGTCGGTAGCTTCGGCTATATCTTCCAATTTCTTACTTCCCCAAAAATCTCTATAGCGGATCGAGGATGTTAATTTGTGATCTTCGTTTCTAACCAGCAACGTAACCGCAGTTCCAACCTGAATTCCTTCGCGGTTCGATTTTGTCGAGAAAATGCTTGGGTCTGGTTTGCCGTCCGGTGTCGTTTTGCCGGTCTTATATTTGTCGCCGTTCAAATTGTCGATCCAGATGGAGTCGAAAGCCTCAAGAAATCTTTCCCGCATTGCCGGATGAGAAAGATCTTCGAGCCATGACGAATTTGATATGTAGCAGACAATTCCTTTTTCCGAACGCTCGGCAATTCGCCGTTCGGCCATTCTGAAAAACCGCGTGTATAGGTCGTTCAGCCCTTGGCCTTGCGGTTGTGGGGCAGCTTTTGAGATTCGGTAGGCATCCGTCAACTCACGTTCTTCCTCGATCGGTATATCAGCGAAGCCATTGTACGGCGGATTTCCAAGAATTACGATTATTCGCTTCTTCTGTTTAACTTCGTCCGCTAAATCACGTTCCTGTTCAAATTCGGGATATGGCAGATGTTTCTTCGGGTGTTCATCCCAGCCAGTCAGCGAATTTGTCAGATAGACACCGGCTCGTTCCTTCTTATCATCGCTAAAGCCAACGCCGAGCTGTTCGAGAAGCAGACCGATCTGTAGGTGCGAGACGACGAACGGAGCGGGCAGTATTTCGAAGCCGAAAACACGAGACATCACGGCCTTTTTTAGCTTTTGGCCGCGTATCGAATCTTCGCCTTTTTCTGTCAAAGTTTGATTGATCCGGCGAAGCACCTCGACCAGATACGCTCCGGTGCCGCAGGCGGGATCGAGGACATAGACACTCTCATCGGCGAGTCCATCCGGCAGGTTTAGCTCCTCGCGAAGAACGCGGTCGACACGCTCGACCATGTAGCGGACGATCTCTTCCGGTGTGTACCAGACGCCGAGTTCCTTGCGAAGCTCTGGGTCGAACGCCTGTAGAAACGGCTCGTAAAAATACTGAACGGCGTGTTCCTCGGCAAACTTTGCGAAAAACTCTTCGCGATGTACGCGATTGAGGACGTTTTCTGTCCAATCGAGGACTTCGACAAGGTTTAGCTGTTTGAGATTGGACGGTGTGGCGATCTGCTCGAAAAGAACAGTGATCATTGGAACGCGGAGTTCCCACATCGCTGTACGCCACTGAAAGCGAATTCCCCGGTCGCTACCGCTCGCGGTACTGACACCCGCTCCGCGTTTATGCCACAGGACCCAGGCCGAGAATATACCGTAGAAAAGAGTCTGAACGAGCGTCGAACGAAAGAAATGCTCGCCCTTTTCGCCGTCGAACTTGATACCAAGCGATTCTTCCAGAGCCTTTCTGATCGTCTCAAGAGCCGCAAGCTCTGATTCCTCAATTCTCGCCTTTGCATCGCGTGCATAGGAGGCGAGAAACCACGCCACATCTTCCGGTTTTGCCAATGCCGCACGGTGGAGCATCACGCGTTTTAGAAACTCGACAAACCGCTCGTTTTCGAGATCTGTGACATCGCGATGGCCGTCAGCCTTTTCCCAAAATGAAC
>JANNWQ010000138.1:0-6897 GCA_031408595.1 Acidobacteriota bacterium
GACATTCCGTCCCTTAATCCTTTCCAGCACATAGATCCGCTGCAGCTCGATCGCATGCGCATCGCCTAGACAATCGACGCGGTTGTTCTCACGTAATTTCGCAAACCCGACCGCACGGTCATTGATCTCGGCGATGAAGTAGGTTGAATTCGGATCCTCAAATTCGCTCAGTACATTGTCAGGACTGTAGATCCGCGCACAATAATCCGCGAGATCGCTCGACGGATCGAGTTCAAAATACGCCTCGTAACAGGTCGTTGTCCCGAGGGCCGCAAGGATGTTTATGTCGTCCGCAGTCGCGGGGCGAATGGTTGTGCTCATAGCGAGAATGTTATCTGCGATATTTCGAAACGTGTTCCGGGATGGCGATGTCATCGGCGAGCTTTGCGTCGGGGATTGGCTCGGCGGGTGTAAGTTTTAGGGGAATCACACCTGCCCAGACGTTCATCGAGTAGTCTTCGTCGTCGTCGACCGGATCGCCGGTGCGAATCTTGGCGGAGGCCTCGGTGATCGGGAGCTTTAGGACGCTGGTGGCTTTTAGTTCGAGCTCGGTCGGCCAGCGGACGTCTTTCCATCTTCCCGGGACGAAATGCTCGGTCAGGGCTTCGAGGGCTTTGTTCTTTTCGTCAGCGTCAGTCACCAATGCCGCCGTTCCGAGTATCACGACCGAACGGTAGTTCATCGAATGATGAAACGCCGACCGCGCCAGCACAAGACCGTCGAGCAACGTCACCGTCACACAAACCTCAACGCCCTTCGACAATTCCCGCAACATCCTGCTCGCCGCCGAACCGTGGATATATAGTTCATCACCGACGCGAGCATATCCGGTCGGTATCACGTACGGCTGGCCGTCCGCGACGAAACCAACGTGGCAGATAAAGCCTTCGTCAAGAATGGCGTCGATCGTCTCGCGGTCGTAATGGCCGCGTTTGGGGATGCGGTTGACTCGCGTTCTGTCCGATTGTTGTTGACTCATAACCATTTAAGAATTTTAGCCACGAATGACACGAATAGAAGAACACCAAATTCGTGCTATTCGTGTAATTCGTGGCTAAAATCTTCTTACTTCGCACTCATCCAATTGCCGCCAACACCGATCTCGACAACGAGCGGCACGTCGAGCGTTGCAGATGCTTCCATCTCGCGTTTGATCAACGCAGTCGCGGCTTCGATCTCGTTTTCGGGGGCTTCGAATAGGAGTTCATCGTGGACCTGCATGATCATTTTGGTTTCGAGCTTTTCTTTCTTCAACGCATTTGCGACGCGAATCATGGCTATTTTTACGATGTCGCTGGCGGTGCCCTGGATGGGCATGTTGATGGCTTCGCGTTCCTGTCGGGAGCGGACGGTGAAATTGCGGTCGTTGATCGACGGGAAGTAGCGGCGGCGGCCGAATAGCGATGTGATGTAGCCTTGCTGGCGTGCCTGCTCGGGTGTGCGATCCATGTATTCGCGGATGCCTTTGTAGGTGGCGAAGTAGTCGTCGATCACCTTGCGGGCCTCGGCACGCGAGATGCCGACGCGCTGCGACAGGCCAAAGGCCTCGACGGCGTAGGCGATGCCAAAATTCACGATCTTGGCGAGACGGCGTTTTTCTTTGAGGTCTTTTTCATCGGTCGCACCGAAAACGAGCCTCGCTGTCTGAGCGTGAATATCCTCGTTATTCTTGTACGCCTCGAGCATCCGCGGGTCTTGCGTGATGTGGGCGAGAATGCGGAGTTCGAGTTGCGAATAGTCGGCGGAGATCAGCTTATTGCCTTTCTCAGGGATGAAAGCTTTTCGTATGTGTTGCCCAAGCTCGGTGCGGACGGGAATATTCTGCAAATTTGGCTCGGTCGAGCTCAAACGACCCGTCGCGGCGACCGTTTGATTCAAACAGCCGTGGATACGTCCATCGTCGCGGATCATTCGCGGCAAGGCGTCGGCATAGGTCGCCTTGAGCTTGTCCATCTCGCGGTAATCGATGATGAACTGTGCGATCTCGTAGGTCAGGGCAAGCTCGACAAGCACGTCGTGACTCGTTGACACCTGACCGGTCGCGGTCTTTTTGCCGGTCTCGATATTTAGCTCGCCAAATATCTCGCCGACCTGTTTTGGCGAGCCGATGTTAAATTCACGTCCGGCGATCGCAAATATCTTCTTGCTCAACTCGGCGAGGTCTTCGGTGATGGTTTTTGAGAATGTTATGAGATTCTCACCATCGACTTTCATTCCCACCAACTCAATATCGATGAGCACATCGACGGTCGGCAGTTCAATGTCAGCATACATCGTCTCAAGCTGAGTCTCGCGGATCTTCGCCCGCATGACCGGAGCGAGACGTGCGGTGAGATCGGCGTTCTCAGTCGTTCGAAACGTCGTCTCGTCAAAACCGTCTGGGATTGCTCGCCCAACATCGACATCAAGATAAGCCTGAGCGAGAAAATCGAGCGGATAGCTCGCACGGCCCGGATCGAGCAGGTATGCGGCGATCATGACGTCGTCTTTGACGGCCGCAGGGCGAATGCCGAGTTTTAGCAGGGCACCGGTATTTCGCTTTGCGTCGTGGGCGGATTTATCGAGAAAGCCGTTGGTTAGAATATCGTGAAGAGGCTTTACAGCCGCTTCGCTGCCGCCTTCGAAATTCTCGAGGTCAATGTAAAACGCCTCGCCGTTACCTAGGCCGATAGCGATGCCTTCGGGCGGGAGCTTTTCGTAGCAGCTCGATTTTTCGTTCGAATTCGCGTCGTTTACGTGAAAACTCCACTGCACGGTTTCGAAGAGACGGCGGATAAGCCTGTCGAGTTCTTCGCGGGTCTTGATGATCGCGTATTTCGTCTCGACCGGGCCGCCGGTATGCGTCGGCAGATTGTCGAATAAACCGCCACCACCGCCACCACTCGGAGCCGCCTGCGGAGTTTCAAACGTTGAGCCCAGATCGCCAAATTCCTTCATCAGAGACTTGAATTCCATCTCACGAAACAGTGCATACGCAAGTTGCCGATCCGGCTCGTGAGCCTTCAGAGCTTCGAGATCGAGGCTGACCGGGACGGACGTGTGGATGGTCGCGAGTTCGAGCGATTGCTTGATGATGTCCTGATTATTTTGCAGGCTCTCGCGGTAGGTCTTGTGTGTGATCTCGGCGGCTCGCTCCATTGCGCCGAGAGCGGAGCCGTATTCGGTGACGAGTTTGAGAGCACCTTTGGTGCCGATTCCGGGTGCCCCCGGAATATTGTCGACCGAGTCGCCCATTAACCCCAAAAGGTCGATGATCTTGTCGGGCGGGACGCCAAATTTATTCTTGACCCAAGCCTCGTCGCACCATTCGATCGGCGGTACGGGAACTTTTCGCTTGAAATTATTCGAATTTTGCCGCATCGCGATGATGTACGGATCGCGAACGAGTTGGCACAGATCCTTGTCGTTTGAAACAATGACCGCTTTCATTTCATGCTTCAAACATTCCCGTGCGAGCGTGCCGATAATGTCGTCCGCTTCGAAGCCATCCATCTTGACGATCGGTATCTTGAAAGCCTCGCAAACACGGATAATTAACGGTATCTGCGTCGAAAGATCCTCCGGCATCGCCTGACGGTTTGCCTTGTATTGATCGTAAGCATCGTGGCGAAACGTCGGCACATCGGTGTCAAAAACCGCAGCGATATACTCCGGTCGCTCGTCATTGAGCAGCTTGCGGAGCATATTGGTAAACACAAATACAGCCTGCGTTACCTGGCCCTTGCTATTGCGCAGCGGCTCTTGCTTCATGCCCATCGGTGCAAAGAATGCACGATAGATGTGCGACATCGCATCGATGAGGAATACTCTTTTCATACGTTTACGGCCTTTGAATGAATGATAGTGAAAGGTAGGAATAGATACAAGTTAGGCGGATTTTGAAGCCGCGTGTGAATCTTCTCGTGCCGGAGGCACACCGGATATTAGCCCGATGCGGAGCGTCGGGTTGATGGAGCGTCAGGAAATTCCGTGCCGGAGGTACGGCGAAAATCGTCCTGTGGGATATAGTTTCGAGAGGTTCGCGTCACGCCTGCGGCGTGAAGTTCTTGGTCCCGCCTTTGCCCCGACGCTTAGGCATCGGGCTAATTTCCGGTGTGCCTCCGGCACAAAGAGCATTAGGCAGCACAAAACTTGGACGCAACACTCTCAGGACAACGTTTGACAACAAAATACTCGTCCGATATTCTTATCGTTCGCCTCACGAGCAGGCGAGCCCTTTGTGTCCGGTTCGTCTAGGGGTTAGGACACCGCCCTTTCACGGCGGCAACACGGGTTCAAATCCCGTACCGGATACCATCTTTTATTGGTAGTTTTGCATCATATATAGTTCGATCAAATTCGCTCGTATCGGGCGAATTTTTGTTTTTAGGAAAGCTGATGATAAAGAAAAGCTCGTTGTCCGCAATAATTTTAATGCTCGGTGCGTTAATCACATCGGCTCAGACGCAGAGCTCGACCGATGTAGTGATGGTTCTGCCGTTCGAGAATACGTCGGGCAAGGGCGAATTTAACTGGGTCGGCGAGAGCTTTGCTGATTCGCTTTCAGATCTACTGCGGATGCCGACGCTCACCGTACTGTCTAATGAAGAGCGGAAGATATTGCAGCAACGGCTCAGAATTCCGCTCACCACGCTCCCGAGCCGTGCAACATCTCTTAAGCTCGCCCGCGAGGGCAACGCAACGCTCCTCATCTCCGGCCGATACAACATCGTTCCTGCGGGTGCCGATACGGCCGCGACCATCAACGTCACCGCAAAGATGATCCGCGTCAACGAAGGCCGCTTCATGAGCGAGGTCATCGACGGCAAACAGGTCACGCGCGATATCACCCTGACCGATGCTCTCGGCAATCTGCAGACGATACAGGGACAGATCGCGTATCAGATCCTATATCAACGCGATAAGGCTCTTCCATACTCCATGAACGATGTGATCGGGCTGGCGAATAAGGTTCCTGCTCGCGCTTTTGAGGCATATATAAAAGGTTTGCTAGCGCCGTCAGTCGAGGCTCGCGAAGGTTATTTTAAGAATGCATCGCGGCTTTACAGCGAGGCTCTGTCGGGCGCAGTTTATACCGAAGCCGAGCTTGAGCTTGGGCATCTACATCTCTCGACCAGAAAGGGAAATGAGGCGATCAATGCTTTCGAGCGTGTCATCAGCCAGAATCTGAAATGCCGCGAAAAAGCCAAAGCTGACAAGAAGCCAGCCCAGTGTAGCGACGAGTCTTTTGCGGAAGCGTCGTTCTATATCGGCTTACTCTTTCTACAGCAGGGCAATTTCGAATCCGCCGTCGCGACGCTCAAGCCGCTCGCTGACGACCTTAAGCTCACGACCGTTTACAACGCTCTCGGGGCGATCAACGTGCAGGGATCGCGCGCCGAGCGGAAGAATCCGGCGAAGGCCGCCGCGATGCTGAATGACGGTGTCGAATTTCTGAAAAAAGCAGCCGAGGCCTCACCCGATGATGCAAGCGTGCTGTTCAATCACGCGACGGCGCTTTTCCTCAATGGCAATCTGACCGAGTCTGCTGCTCAGATGCGGAATGCTATCGTCAAAAATCCGCGAGACGGCGAAGCGTATTTCATCCTCGCCAAAGCCCTCGAATCTTTGAAAGACGTCAAGGCCGTCGAAATGTCGAACGAGGCCCAGCGGCTACTGACCGACAACAATAAATACGCCAAACTCGAGACGGAATGGCAGAAGTCGCGAACGCTGCCCGATGTCAGCCTGCGTGTGATACAGCCAGCGAGGAAAGATTTTGTATCCGTTGTACTCAGCCGCCGCCCTGTCCCCAACGCCGCTCCGGTCAGCGAGACCGATACGCTGCTCGCACAGGCTCGTACCCAGATCAAAAATGGCCAGGATGACGACGCGATGGCAACGCTTCGCCGCGTCCTCGCCAGCGAACCGATGAGCGCGGACAGCTATCTTCTGCTCGGCAAGATCCACCTCCGCCGCGGTGACATCGACCAGGCAATCAGCTCGTTCAAGACCTCGATATTTTGGGACAATCGCATGGTTGATGCTCATGTGAGCCTTGGCAAGATCTACGTGGAAAAGCGCGATTGTTTGCAGGCAAAGACCTACGTAGCATCGGCCTCAGAGATAGACGCAGGAAACCAAGACGTGCTTGCCTTACAAAGACTGTCAGAAAGATGCTCGAAATAGGCAGTCTGGAGTCGTGAGTCTGAAGTCTTGAGTCCTTGTCTCAAGCCGATTACGTTTCTTTACAGTCCTTGAAAGCCCGTATTTACGGGCTTTTTTGCCGTTTCTTTGACTCAAGACTCGAGACTCCAGACTCCCGACTCTCCCCCGTGGCACAGCAAGTGCTTTATACATCAGTGGCTAGCTTGGTCATACGATCAAGACCCCGCCGCCACCACTACACCGAGCGCGGTTTGCCACTGTGCTTTTACACCTTCCGAGCGTTCCTTCAGTTGTCCTACCAATAACAAGCCCGGCCGAAAAGGCCGGGCTTATCTCTTTTAAATCCCCTATTTATCGATGTACGAGGCTCTTGCTAGGTTTCCGGTCAGTTTGATGTGTAGTTTGTTCGATGTAGCCCGTGGTTATCTCATCCGTCAGGTCATTGTGACGGCATCGGTCATGGCGGGGCGCGGTTTATGACAGAACTCGTCATTTTCGAGTGACAGAATTTGGCGCATGTTGACCGAATATCGTTCAGATTGGCAGATAGCGAATTGATCGCTCCTATTTGCGTCTTCTTTGCGTCCTTGGCGTGAAATCGGATTTTTTAACGCAGAGACCGCAAAGATCGCAGAGGAAACGCAAAGACGAACAGGAGTTGATAAACTCTTGCGTGATGGTTCTTAACTTCGCCAGACGGATCTTGCCCTCGTGGAAGAATGCTGCCCTCTCGCTGCTCGCGGCGGGGTT
>JANNWQ010000139.1:0-12954 GCA_031408595.1 Acidobacteriota bacterium
TCGTCGCCTTCATCGCCGGCCAAACCGCACCTCCCGGCCGCCGCATGGGCCACGCGGGTGCGATCATCTCAGGCGGTAAAGGCACTGCGGCAGAGAAGATGGCTGCACTTGAAACAGCGGGAATTCGCGTCGTGCAGTCTCCAGCGGATATCGGGCAGGCGATCGTTGATGTCCTCGGTTCGAGAGCTTCGGCTTAAGGCAAAACAACTTTCGCGTAAACACTAGAATCAGAGTTGTATAGTGACAGATAGGTTTTGAATGAGATGAGTTTGCAAAGGCGTGAAAAGAAGGCTAGTTAACATTTTCTTTATCATTTTTTGCTTAGCGGCCACCTCCGTAGCGCAGGAAGCGTCCGTTCGCGGGACAATTACAGACGAGTACGGATCTGTTATTCCCGGAGCTCGAATCGATTTCTTTGAGCAAAACGGCAAGTCGTTCTCTGGTTCAACAGTCTCTGATGGAAGTTTCCGCGTTGTATTAAGCCGGGGAATATACAAGGTTGTTGTTAAGGGGCCACCGTTCACTGAACACACCTTGGTTAACTATGTGGTTCCATCCGCTGGGGCGATCACTTTAGACGTGACCCTACGTTGCATTGGCTGTGAAACTCTCGATTGTCCTGAGTTTGAACTAGCCTTAGTAGAGATGCCACCACCATTATTGATAAATAAAATTCAGAAACGGCCTTTAGAACGGTTGCCCACGGCTCCAATGCCAACGGGTAAAACTAGAAAAGCGAAGAAGAATACTATTAAATGAGCAATTTAACATTTGGAATCATCAAGCCCGACGCGGTTCGGGCGGGGAATGCGGGGAAGATCGTGGACAGAGTTTTGTCGAACGGTTTTAAGGTGCGTGGGATGAAGCTTATTCATCAGACGCGGAAGCAGGCTGAGGGATTTTATTCCGTTCATGCAGGCAAAGGGTTTTTTGACGAGCTGACGGAATTTATGTCGAGCGGACCTTGCGTGGTTTTGGCTTTGGAAAAGGACAATGCCGTTCCTGCATGGCGTGAACTGATGGGAGCGACGAACCCGGCTGATGCTGCGGAAGGCACGCTTCGTAAGGATTTTGCTTCGTCGATCGGCGAGAATGCGGTTCACGGATCGGATTCCGATGAGAATGCGGCGATCGAGATCGCATATTTCTTTAGCAAACTCGAATTAGTTTAGTTTTGTGTTCAGAGTGCAGGCTTTAGCCTGTATAATGGCTGAATCGGTTTTCAAAAGGCGTACTTAGCTTTTCGGGTACGCGGTTTTTAATCTTTTTAATAAGAGAACAGGCTAAAGCCTGCACTCTGAACTAAATATAATTATGAAAAAATGCCCGAATTGCCAAGCTACGTTTGATGACAACATGCGGTTCTGCCAGACGGATGGAACTCCGCTCGTGGAAGACACGCCGCCGGTAGATAACACGCCGCCCGCAGAACCGTTGGAGGCCGAACCGGCTTTTGATCCGTATGCGACGATAGTCGGTACAAAGTCGAACATCATTGAGATCGCTCCCGAAGAGCCAGCGGTCGAGTCTGCATCGGGATCCGTTGCTGATGGGACGGCAGATGAAGAGCCGATGATCCATCAGACCGTCGGTTCAATGCCGATTGCACCACCTGAGGACGTTCTCGACCTACCGAGCAATGATCCGCTCAAGACAATGTATGTCTCTGAGACTGAGATGCAGGCAGCTCTTGACACGACAGAACCGGACATTGTCGAGATACCGGCGATCGAGGAAACTCCGGCACCACAGCCGCCGAGTTTTCTAACGCCTGAGCCTCCGGCGACGCCATTTGACGCACCGCCGCCTTCGCCTTTTTCGGCTCCGGAAGAGCCAGTGTCGTCGTCATCGAGTTACGAAGAACCGGCGTATGATGAAGCGGTGACGATGATCCAACCGACATTCGAACCGCCGCCGTTTGAGCCTGCGACACCGGCATTCGATGCAGTTCCGTCGGCGTTTGATACGCCAACTGCGGCACCGGTTGCTGAATGGACGCCTCCGCCCGCACCTGATGCAGGCTGGGCAAGTCAAGAGATCGGTTCGAACACACCGTTTCAGCCGCCGCCGGCAGGTGTTGCTGGTGGTGAGAATAAGACACTCGCGATCGTTTCGCTGGTGCTCGGCATTGTCTCTTTGTGTTGCTACGTTTCGCCTTTGACCGGGCTGGCGGCATTGATTACCGGATTCTTGGCAATCAAGAATATCAACAACGACCCAGTTCAATTCGGTGGTAAAGGCCTTGCGATTGCAGGAATGGTAACGGGAGGTCTATTTTTCTTGATTGGACTCATCTATTGGGTTTTTATTCTCTTTTTTGGTGGCCTCGCAATGATAATGGACGCGACACGATAGAGGCGTGTTTGCTCAGGTCTGCTAACCAGAAGATTATATGTCGCTTATCTCAGATGTAATTCAATCGACAACCGCGATCGTTAAGGGAATGAAACGAACGCTCTCGGAGATCCCGCGGAAGAAATGGACCGTGCAGTACCCGGAAGAACCGGTGACGCTACAGCCACGCTATCGCGGGCAGCATCTCCTGCATGTCGATGAGAACGGCAAGGAAAAGTGTGTAGCTTGCTATCTATGCGCTGCCGCTTGCCCATCCGATTGTATCTACATCGAGGCGATTGACGACCCGCGTCCGTATGCCGAACGCGTCGGCCGCGACGAACGCTACGCCAAGGTCTACAACATCGACTACGGCCGCTGCATCTTCTGCGGCTTCTGCGTCGAGGCTTGCCCGAAAGATGCGATCACGCACGGGTACAATTTCGAGATCTCGGTATTCAACCGAGCCGATCTTTTGAAGACAAAAGACGACCTCCTCATTACCAAGCAGGTGCAGTCAAAGAACTATCGGGTTGCTTTGTCGACGGAAGACGTAGATTCGGAATTCAAAGAAGTATAGGCGGAGCGTATGCCGACGGTTCTCCGAGTTCGAGGATATCGCTTCTTTTTCTACAGCCTTGAAGGCGTCGAGCCTCCGCACATTCACGTTGAGCAGGCCGAACGCACCGCAAAGTATTGGCGGTCTCCAGTAACTCTGGCAAAGTCCCGCGGTTTTAGGAGTGGCGAGTTGGCCGAGATACATGCGATAATCGACGAGAACGAGCAATTGTTCTTGGATAAATGGAATGGGTATTTTAGCGGTTGAAGTAGAGCCGGTCGCGATGGGAATAACCTTCAGCGACCACAGTATGTCAGTTCAGTTGGCTGATGGCCGTGAAGTGACAGTTCCTCTGGAATGGTCGCCTCGGTTGCGGGGGGCCACTTCTGCTGAGCGCGAAAATTGGAGGTTGATCGGCGGCGGAGTTGGTATCCATTGGGAATCAGTGGACGAGGATATCTCGGTTGAAAGCCTGTTACGCACACGATAATTCCTGTGAAATTCGACGACCTTCCTCCATCTCAAAAAGGACGTAAGTTCGAGATACAAGCTCAGGGCCTGCGACAGTTCGCGGGCCTTTTGCGTGATGACGAGCCGTTGGATCCGTTTGAACTTGCGCGGTATGCGAATTTGCTCGTTGTTCGGCTTGAGGATATTGAGGCTTTGAGCAACGAGTCGCGTGAACATCTTTTGGGCATCGGCAAAGACTCGTGGTCGGGCGGTGCGGCTTCGCGTAAATTGCCGGATGGGCGAAAGCTGATAATACTAAATCCGACGCATGGTAAGAACCGACACGCGGCGACCTTGATGGAAGAAGTGAGCCACGTCTTTCTCGGCCACAAACCGAGCCGTCTAGCCATCGAGACCGTGGACAAGGACGGCAAGGTAAACGCCCGCGATTACAATCATTCAATCGAAGAAGAAGCCTACGGAACTGGTGCTGCCGCGCTGATCCCATACAGTTCCTTGAAGAGAATGGTCAACGGGGGCAAGACCATTCAGCAGATCGCCGCACATTTCCAAGTCAGCCGTGCGCTGGTCGAATTTCGCATTAAGATATCACGTCTGTGGGACGACTACGCGGCCAAGGTTTTTAGTGGTTAATGGTGTATAATCGTCGTCTAACCTGCGACAAATGCCACAGTCCGACAAAAACACACAACCCCAACTCGCGACCGTCGACAAACTGCGACTGCTTCTCGAGATCACCAAAACGATCAGCCGTTCGCTCGATCTGGATGAGGTGCTCAACCTTGTGATGGACACGCTCGGATCGCTGATCCCTTATGATGCGGCGGGAATTTACCTGATCGAGTTTAGTCCGGAAGATGAGAGCCCATACGTTTTCAAGTCAAAGGCGATCCGCGGATATCAGATCAGTTTCGAACTGATCGAGCCGCGGTTGAGAATGGGTGAGGGGTTTCTTGGTACAGTCGCTCAGACCGGCAAGCCGATCATTTCGCATGATGTTAGTAAGGATCCAAAATATTTTGCCGCACGCGAACTGACCAGATCCGAGATGGTAGCCCCGATCATCTCGAATGATCGTGTTATAGGTGCCTTCGATCTCGAGAGTGATCACCTCGATGCGTACAACGACGATGATCTTGCGGTCTTGCAACTCTTGACGTCCCAAGTGGCCATTATCATCGAGAAGGTACGGCTTCACGAGCAGGTCGTTGAGAAAAAGCGGATTGAGGCACAGCTCGAGATAGCCAGGCAGGTTCAGCTTGAACTGCTTCCGTCGGCTGATCCTGTCGTTGAGGGATTTGATATCAGTGCCTACATCTTTCCGACCGAGGAAGTGTCCGGCGACTATTATGATTGGGTCGAGATGTTCGAAGATCAGATCGGTATCGTCGTTGCGGATGCGGTTGGGAAGGGAATTCCTGCTGCGTTGCTTATGGCTTTTTTGCGAGCATCGCTTCGGTCGAGTGTGCAGGTTGGTTACGCACCGCATATTGCGTTCACCAAGCTCAATAATCTGCTGCATGATTCGATCGATGACAATAAATTCATTACCGCGATCTACGGTATTCTGGACTCTACTAACAAGACATTTGTGTTCTCAAACGCCGGACACAATCCGCCTTTGTTGATCAAGCCGAATGGCGAATATCGTTTTGTCGAGTACGGCGATATGGCGTTGGGGATGTTTGTCGACGCACCGTATCACCAACATTTCATTAAGTTCGAGGATCGGCAGATCTTGGTCATCTACACGGATGGCATCACGGAAGCTGCAAATCCGACCGGCGAAGAATATGGCGAGGACCGACTGGCAAAACGCGTTCTTGACGGCATCGACCTTCCTGCTAAAAAGCTCATTGACCACATCCGAAAGGGTGTCGCCGATTTTACCGAACGCAAATTCCTGGACGACGACGGTACGCTGTTCATCGTGAAGGCACTATAGGACGAAACGCCCGGGAAAGTTACCTTTCGTCGAGCGTTCCATCTGTCGTCCAGGGAAGTTGTGAAGTTCGTTAATGTGCGGTAAAGGAGCAGTGGAGATTGTCGCCCCCGGGAACGACCGGTGTTGAGAACTCATCGTAATTAATCTTGTCGTTATCTGTCGAAAACGCGTAAATATCAAACCCGTAGGCGTCGAAAAAATCGGTCAATTCCTGGGAACGATTGACGTAGACATTCTCCGAAAACCCAAGCTCAGCTCGAATCTGGAGCAATCTTTCGATAACCTCGATCGGTGCAAAACAGTGATTTGGATCTTTAAATGTCGCCATACGGATCGCCTTGCCTGCCAACCATTCGAGTGCGGTTGACATGGTTTTAGATAACGCTGAGAGAAGAAAGGTTGTTCGGCATTATTAAATAAATCGAAAACGATGATCGCGACGAGGGTAGTGGGTCAGTTTGAAATCACTTGCCGTTTTCTTCTTTGTCACCTTCGTGTCCGCCCTCTGTGGCCCTTCTGTTTAAAGGCTTTTCTTGGCGCAAAGACCACAGAGGCGAAGACACAAAGATCACAAAGAATTCAAACTGAGCCAGTACTGCGACGAGAAAAGCCTTTGCTTTTTCTGAAAATGGGTCTATTATTCAGGTAAAGATCCACTTTCTCTAAGGAGACAAATATGAATAGAAGTATTATTCGCACGACTCAGCTAGTTTTGGTCGTAGGCCTTGCTGTCTGTGCCGCATTTGGCCAGAGGGTCGTTCCTGCTGCCGACAAATACAAGATCTCAGCGAAAGCCGGGATGATCAATCATTCCGAAGGCCTTACGAGTGTCACGAGGCTGGATGGGACGACGGACACCTTGATCAGTGGTGACCAATTGAACGCCGGTGACAAGGTCGTTACGTCGACTGGAGGCATTGCGGAGGTTCTTCTTAATCCGGGATCGTATCTTCGTCTCGGTAGCGAGAGCGAATTTAGCTTTCGGGTGACATCGCTTGACGACCTCAGATTGGAGATCAAACGCGGGAGCGCGATCCTCGAGGTTTTTGCCTCAAATCAATTCCGGGTGACCGCATACACACCGAAAGGCCGGGTGACGATCGTGAATACGGGTGTTTATCGCATTGATGTCGCTTCCGACGGAAGTGGTTTGTTATCCGTGGTCGAGGGCAAAGCCATAGTCGGTGAACGCAATATCGCTTTGATCAAAGACGGCCAAACGGGAACGGTCGATGGCAGCCTGGTGACAGTTGGCAAGTTCGACAAAGGTAAGCGTGATGGTCTGGCGAGTTGGAGCCGGACGCGTTCGAAGGATCTGGCCAAGATGGCATCGGCATTTAATGCCAAGAACACACGCCCATTTATTATGGACTCGCTGGTAAATTCGTATAGCTCGGGTCTCTGGGGACGAAGCCGTACCATGGGTATCTGGGTGTTTGATCCGATCTCCCGAATGTGTTTGTTCATGCCGTTCTATAGTGATTGGGCATCGCCATACGGCTATGGATACAATGCCTGTACATGCAATTACTATTTTCCGCCAAACATCCGTCCGATCCGTCCGCCGGTGCGACTCGACGGACGCAAGGATCTGCCGTATGAAATAGGTACGGGTAACGGAGGCGGTTCAACGGGGAACAGCGGTGGTAACGGCAAGGGTGCGGAATTTGGCTCGCCGTCAAAAGAAGTGGTTTTTAGTCCGCCGCCACCTCCGCCGGTGTACTCTTTACCTACAAAAAAACCTATCGACCATTAATCGTGTTTCGACAGAAGATCTTTGGGGTGTGAGGATCCGAATCCTCACACCTTTTCTATTGCAACATGTTGATCAGAGCGGCGGCCTGCTCCGGCGTTTGAGGTTTAGGAACGTACGGTTCGATGATGAGAAAGACGGATTGAAGCCCGTTAAAGATCGTGTGAAGCACTATGCATGGCCAAAGATTGCCTGAGAATAAACGCACCGAGGTTAGTATCACACTCAGCAGTGTCAGTAGAAAGATCGTCGAATAGCTCGGCCAATATTGAGGAACATGAACTAGTGCGAAAAGTAAGGTGACGAGAATAAACCCTGCGGCGGTTCCAAAGGTTCTTTGGAATGCCGAATACAGGACGCCACGATAGATAACTTCCTCAACGAACGGAGCAGTGACGGTCGCGACAAATGCAACTGCGAACACAGCGGCCCGAGAGCTCCTTAAAATGCGTATCAGCTCGTTCTCTTTCTCCGGAAAGAAACTGCCCACAACCGCTGCGGTTACAAAGAACAAACCAAGAATAATAAGGTAATGCCACCAGCGAAAGCCGCCGGATTGCCAGCCGAGCATTTCACGAAAATCGAATTTGCGACGGGTTACGATGAACCAAGCGACAACTATCGTCAACAAATGCGCGGGGAGTATCGCAAGCAGTTGGATAATGATTGCGACCATATCATTCGTCGCAAACTTAGCCATCTCATTCGAGTCGCTGATAGAAAAGTCCTGCATTAGCAGATACGGCAGCAGAAAAATGCTCGGAATAAAAAGAATGCACAGCACACTCACAAACCATGCTCCGAATGCCTCGCCGGAACTCCAGGGCGGGTTGTTCGGAGTCGGGGCTGTTGGCACGGGTTCGGGATCGGTAGGATAGGGTAGTTGAGCGTAAAATTCGTCTTTTTCGTCGGTTTGCATTTCAGAGAGTGTAGCCAAATGGTCGCGGAGTTCCAAGTTCGTGTTTGCTGTCTTGCTCTTTAGACCAAACAGATATAACCTAAAATCCCGTGGAGATAGACGGGAAAATTCCAACACAAAATGTAGTAGCGATCATTCCAGCGAGGTATGCTTCTACCCGTTTGCCCGGCAAAATGTTGCTCGATATTTGCGGAAAACCGTTGATCGTGCGGACGATGGAACAGGTTGCTCAGGCGACCACCGTCGGACGTGTGATCGTCGCGACAGACGACCAGAGAATTTTTGAAGCGGTAGGGCGCGCCGGTGGCAAGGCCGTCATGACCTCGTCCGAACACGCATCCGGCAGCGACCGGCTTGCTGAGGTCGCTGAGAATTTGCTCGAAGCGTCTATTATCGTGAATGTACAGGGCGATGAGCCGTTGATCTCGCCTGACACGATAGATACTGTCGTCGAGGCATTGATCGATGATCGCGACGCTGATATCGCGACCGCGTGTGAACCGATTGCGAACATCGGAGAACTGCTAAATTTTAACGCGGTCAAGGTTATTTATGGCGACAATGGATATGCTCTCTATTTTTCGCGTTCACCGATGCCGTTTCCGCGCGATGCATCGCTCAGACACGATGGTGATCCGAATGTTGCGATAGTAAACGAACCCGAATTGCTCTCGATCTTTCGAAAGCATACTGGCATTTACGCATATCGACGCGATTATTTGTTGAAATTTACTAAGCTGCCACAGACGAGGCTGGAAAAGATCGAGTCGCTTGAGCAGCTTCGGGCGCTTGAGGATGGAGCGAAAATAAAGGTAGTTCCGGCGACCGCTTCGTCGATCGGTGTGGATACTCAGGAAGATCTGGATGAGGTGAGGGAACAGTTTAGAGTGCAAGCCTTAGCTTGTGCCCCGGGTGAGCGAACAAGCTAAAGCTTGCACTCTGAACTTCTTGATTATGAACGACTGGATCGGGCTAGCATTTTTTGTACTCTTGATCGCCGGTGTCGGCGTCGGGCTAAAGATCTTATCGAGGCCGCAAACACGAACAGCTGAAGAGTTCGAACGAAACGCTTCGGAAGGCACGATTCGCTCGGAGCATCAATGAACGCCTTGCAGGAACTAATGGACCCGCAAGCTGCAAAATCTAAGGAAGTGATAACGCAGATGAAGGAAGGGCGTTATCAGAAGAAAAAGCGGGAAGGGAAGGCGAACGGGGACGACGAGTCGGAACCACCTGCGGTAGCGGGTGTTTAAACGGCCTACGCGCACGTGCTGAACAAACTGAAACCACCCGCTACCGCAGGTGGTTCTGACTAAAATATATGACCAAATACATATTTGTAACAGGCGGCGTGGTTTCGAGCCTTGGCAAAGGGTTAGCGGCGAGTTCGATCGGGACGTTGCTTGAGGCCCGGGGGTTGACGGTTCAGATGATGAAGCTGGACCCGTATATAAACGTCGATCCGGGAACGATGTCGCCGTTTCAGCACGGCGAGGTTTTCGTGACCGACGACGGGGCCGAGACCGATTTGGATCTTGGTCATTACGAGAGATTTACAAACGCCAAGCTTTCGCAGGCGAATAACTGGACAAGTGGGCGCATTTATCTTTCGGTGATTGAAAAGGAACGCCGCGGAGACTATCTTGGCAAGACGATCCAGGTCATTCCGCACATAACCGACGAGATCAAAATGGCGATTCGCAAGGTCGCTGAGATGCACGAGCCGGACGTTCTGCTCGTCGAGATCGGCGGCACGGTCGGCGATATCGAGTCACTGCCATTTATGGAAGCGATCCGCCAGATCGGTAATGAAGAGGGACGTAACAACGCGATCTTTGTACACGTCACGCTCGTTCCGTTCATCGCCGCCGCCGGTGAACTTAAGACGAAACCGACACAGCACTCTGTAAAAGAACTTCGTGAGATCGGTATCGCACCGGATATTCTGCTTTGCCGTTCCGAGCGGCCGTTACCTGTCGATCTGCGCAAGAAAATAGCTCTGTTCTGTAACGTTCAAGAGAGCGCTGTGATCTCAGCTCTCGATGTTCCATCGATCTACGAAGTGCCGCTCGCATTCCATGAACAGGGCCTCGACGATCTGATCGTGACCGACCTTCATTTGAAAGAACAATTTCCAAACGTCGATCTCCGTCGTTGGCGTGATCTGGTCTCAACCATCAAAGAGCCGACCGGCGGTGCTGTGCAGATCGCGATCGTTGGAAAATATGTCGAGTTGGAAGATTCGTACAAGTCGCTACGCGAAGCCCTGACGCACGCGGGCGTTACAAACAATCTGCGTGTAAACGTCAAATGGATCGAGTCCGAGAATCTCATGCAGGACGATTACGAAAGTGCCTTGCAGGATTTTGACGCGATCCTCGTCCCGGGCGGATTTGGCAAACGCGGCATCGGCGGGATGCTCAAGGCGATAAAATACGCCCGCAAATCGGGCACACCCTATTTTGGCATCTGTCTCGGGATGCAGACGGCCTGTATCGAATTTGCACGTACTGTTTGTGGCCTGCGAGATGCAGACTCGACCGAGTTCAATGAGGAAACGCCTTTCCCGCTCATCTTCAAACTCCGCGATCTCGTCGATGTCGATGAACTCGGTGGAACTATGCGGCTCGGAAATTATCCGTGTCAATTAAAAGAAGGATCACTCGCCCGCGAGGTCTATCACGGAGCCGCCGAGATCGGAGAGAGGCATCGTCACCGGTACGAATTCAATCCCGAGTTTCGCGAAGTGCTTGAGAGAGAAGGCTTGATATTCAGTGGCGTCTCGCCCGACGGCAAATTCGTCGAAATGGTCGAGCTTCCGCGTGAGACACATCCGTACTTTATCGCGGTTCAGTTTCACCCGGAATACAAATCCAAGCCGCTCGATCCGCACCCGCTGTTCGACTCATTCGTTCGCGCAGCATGGCAAAATCGGGTAAAAAGCGAAAATCTCGAACACGACGTTACCAGCGACAAACAGGTCGAGATCCCGGATCATGTCGAGATCGGGAGCGATGAGTAGCTAGAAGGCTCGACTTCGGGAGCGATTCTTCGTGATATAATTTCTGCAAACGAGGTTGTGGACATGATAGCTGTAAGAAACTTTAAGGCCTCAGAGGAAGTTGCGAATCTGATAGCAACCATTGATCCTGCTAAGGTGATTGCTTTTCGACCGTCGGCTGAAACGGCCGAGCGAGTGTCGGAGTTAATAGACCTGGAGAAGAATGACCAGATCTCAGATGATGAGAAATATGAGCTCGATCACTATATGCAGCTCGAGCATTTAATGAGGATGGCGAAGATCTTGGCCAGAAAACACTCCGCTACTAAATGAGCCGATATATCAGCGAATCCCTGGTTGCTGAGGTGAACGCCCGAGCAGGCGGACTTTGCGAATATTGCCGAATATCGATTGACGATACATACTTTGGCGGCGAGATCGATCACATTCGAAGCGTTAAGCATGGTGGCCTTTCAGAGCCTTCGAATTTAGCGTTGGCCTGTCAGCCCTGTAATCGAAATAAAGGAAGCGACCTCGGGTCGTATCCTGAAAGTTCTCCAAACCTGATTAGATTTTTCAATCCGCGAACAGATATATGGGACGAACACTTCTCGGTCGATACGGACGCTAAGATCATCCCAAAATCTGACATCGGCGTAGTTACAACGACCATATTTCGTTTTAA
The DNA here is from genome assembly GCA_031408595.1 of Acidobacteriota bacterium. GTDB lineage: Bacteria > Acidobacteriota > Blastocatellia > Pyrinomonadales > Pyrinomonadaceae > OLB17. The sequence goes on from JANNWQ010000139.1 coordinate 11,668, forward strand.
CGACTATGAACGCCTAACCGAAAGGCTTGGCTTGATTGAGATCGGCCACTATGCAGTTCACGAGGAAGCATGAGAAATTTCAGTGTAGATAATGTCCGGTTCGGCGATGGTGGGTTATCGTTTCTTCTCGGGCCATGTGTTGTCGAGTCTTCGCACCATGCGATTTTCATGGCGCAGGAGATCTCGGATATCTGCAAGCATGTTGGCGTCGATTTTGTTTACAAATCTTCGTTTGATAAGGCGAATCGGAGTTCGATCGAGAGTTTTCGCGGCGATGGGATGGAATTTGGACTTGAGATACTGGCTCAGGTGAAGGACGAGATCGGTGTGCCCGTCGTGACTGATATTCACGAGCCGTGGCAGGCGGCGAAGGCGGCTGAGGTTGCCGATGTTTTGCAGATACCGGCGTTCTTGTGTCGTCAGACGGATCTTCTCGTTGCCGCTGCGAAAACTGGTAAGGCTGTGAATGTAAAGAAAGGCCAATTTCTATCGCCGTGGGACGCAAAGAATATCGTCGAGAAACTTCAGGCTGCTGGCTGCGAAAAGATTCTACTGACCGAGCGCGGAGCGAGCTTTGGATACAATAATCTGGTTGTCGATCTGCGTTCGTTTCCGGTGATGCGTTCGTTTGGAGTGCCTGTCGTTTTTGACGTGACGCACTCATTGCAGTTACCCGGCGGACTTGGAAAGGCAACGGGCGGGCAGGCGGAATACATCGAAAACTTTGCTCGTGCCGGTGTTGCGTGTGGCGTGGACGCTGTTTTTATGGAAGTCCACGACAATCCGGCCAAGGCTCCGAGCGACGGGCCGAATCAGTTGCCGCTGGTTCGTTTGGAAAAATTACTCTTCAAACTGAAAGCTATTCACGAACTCGTAAATGATGAATTATCCGCGACTGCAATGCATGCAAATGACTAAGCCCGCCATCCTCGTCCTACTCTTGCTCTCAACCGCGGCTGTATTCGGCCAGGTACCGGCACGCGTTGTGACGACGTGGCAAGTGCAGAAATATGATCTCAACGTCACGCTGCCGCAGGACGAACGTTCGCGAAGCATTACATCCAAAGGTGTCTTGACGTTGAAGAATGTCTCCGGCGCTCCGGCGAGTACGATCACTTTGAGGGTCTCGTCGCTCGCAGAGATCACCGCTGTTTACGTGAACGGGGCAGTGGCGGATTTTACAAAAACTGAAGAAAAGATAAATTCGGCTACCAGTCTTCAGCGGGCCGCGATCCGTATTGGATCCATTGCTCCGGCAGGGATCGTGACTGTCTCGGTGGATTACAA
>JANNWQ010000140.1:0-17014 GCA_031408595.1 Acidobacteriota bacterium
GTCGGTGTTTGGGCTCAGCCGCCCACCAAGCCGAGTCAGGATGTATCAGAAAAAATCCGCAAAGTGACGCCTGAAATGAAGGACGTCTATAAGAAATGGATGAACAACGACGTCGCGTACATCATCACCAATGACGAGAAAAAAGCCTTTAAGGCTCTCGTAACGGACGAAGAGCGTGAGAATTTTATCGAAAATTTCTGGCGTCGGCGCGATCCAAATCCCGATACCGAAGAAAACGAATACCGCGAAGAATATTATGAGCGCATCGCCTATGCCAATGAGAAATTTGCCTCTGGCATTCCCGGTTGGAAGACCGACCGCGGTCGTGTTTACATTGCCCACGGAAAACCCGACTCGGTCGAAGCCCACCCGTCCGGCGGTTCCTATGACCGTCCGAGCTATGAGGGCGGCGGTTCGACTTCGACCTATCCATTTGAGATCTGGTTCTATCGGCATCTGGACGGCATCGGCGATGGACTCGAGATCGAGTTTGTTGATCCAACCGGTACGGGCGAGTATCGCCTCGCACGCGATGCTAATGAAAAAGATGCCCTCCGCACGGTGCCGGGCGCGGGTTTGACCACATCCGAGCAGCTCGGTCTATCAGACAAAGGTGATCGAATTAACGGCATCGGCGGCGGCCAGCAGAATTTCCAGCGCGAACAGGATTCTTTCTTTCGCCGCCTTGAGATTTTGACGGGGTTGCAAAAGCCACCTCAAGTTAAATTTAGCGATCTCCAAGCAGGTGTCGATTCAGGTGTTCTGGACAACAATCCGCTCAATTTCGATCTGCGCGTCGATTTCTTTCGCCAATCGGATGACCGTGTTGTTACAGCTTTCACGGTACAGGCTACGAATAAGGAACTGACCTTTGAGCAGAGCGGCGGTCTCGAACAGGCGACGATGAATATTTTTGGCCGTATCACGGCTGTTTCGGGCAAGCGGTCGGGAATTTTTGAGGACTCAGTTACCGCAACTGCGACAGCATCTGAGCTTGCCGAGGCAAAAGATCGCAAATCGGTTTATCAGAAAGCCATTGCTCTAACGCCCGGAACCTATAAGGTCGACGTTGTGGTTCGCGATGTAAAATCCGGCAACAAAGGCATCGTCAATCTTGGGTTTGTCGTACCTCGTTACGATGAGAAAAAACTTTCGACTTCGTCGATGGTTCTCGCGGCGAAGCTTCGTAGCACGACCGCGAGTGATATCGGCACGGCGTTCGTGATCGGGAATGCCAAGGTCATCCCGAATCTTTCAGGCGTCTATAAACAGGGCCAGGAAGTCGGCCTTTATATGCAGGTCTACAACGCTCAGGTAGATCAGACGACGTTGCGGCCGGCGGTCGATGTTGATTACATTCTCAGCAGGGATGGTAAGGAACTGCTCAAGCAGCGTGAAGATTGGAGCGGCCTGAGTGATTCGGGCCAGCGTCTGACATTAGCAAGGCTGCTGCCCACGACTGTGATGCCTTTGGGTGATTATGAGCTGAAGGTTCTCATTAAGGATCGGGTTGGCGGACAGGTCATTGAGAACAAAGGTAAGTTCTCTATTGTAAAAGACTGAGTGTTTTTGATTTGATAGTGGAAAGCCGGATGAACTAAGGTTCGTCCGGCTTCCTATTTCAGCTGCACTTCAATGACTGGCGAGCTAGCGCCTTCACTCGTCGCAAACACCGAAGAGCCATCAATGCTATAGCAAATCGACTCGCCTACCTTTCTCGCTCCCAATTCGATCGGCGTCGGCACTTGCCTCCAGATATCATCAAATTCGGCCGAGCTCTGCGGCAGTTCGTACTCATAGGCCCGCGTGTAATCACATACGATCAAATGTCGCCCGTCGGGCGAAATGTCACCACCGGTGAGAAACCCGTTTGGTATTGCCGGTACTGAAAGTTCGCCGACCGACTCAGCTTTGGATGCGTCAGCAGAACCAAAATCTGCCTTCACGCGATAGACGCCGGCCGGGCCGCTGACTCGTTTTGTGACGACATAGATCGTTCCGGTGTGCGGATGCACGAGTAGCGTCTCGGCATCCTGATCAAAATCGGGATAAGTAAAACGAACCGACTCCGCCAAATTTGTGGCAATGGGCTCGGTTCGGCTTGATCTGGCATCGTCTGGCTTCACGATCGGTTCGGCGACGCGATAGATGAGATGCTCTGGGCGTTTTAGCTTATTATTGCCGACCTCGCCTATATAGATAAAGCACTTTCCAGCTTTGTCTTTGAAAGCGGCGATATCTTCCCAATCGGCGTTTTTTGCCCCTTCAACCTTCCACGTGCCGAGAGTCTCACCCTTTGTATTTAGAGCGAAAATAAATGCATCATCGCCAGAATCGTTATGCGTCCACAGCACATCGCTCTGACAACGCGATGCGGCAAGGCCGCTACTTTCAGTGATCTCTTTTGATCTGATCTTGCCGACGACCGTCGGCGGGCCAAATCGAGAGTTGGGAGCAACGGCTATCTCGCTTGATGAGACATAACCACAACCCGCCGCCGCCATCGCGGAAATGACAAATATTGAGAATTTAGTTATAGTTTTCTTCGACATATTTATCCAGCAAATGCATTATAACGTATAAGTTAGACGTGCGAATTCACGAACAAGTGCCGAGAGTTTAACGTAAGGTTTATCGAAGCGATGATCGTAGGAACCGAATGGCTGATCGAAGCAACGGGCTGTGACCCGGAAATGCTGCGCAATGAGAACGCGATACGCGGCATCATGTCGAGCGTCATCGATGACTTAGGCCTCCGCTCCATCGGCTCTGTCTGGCACAAATTCGAAGGCGAAGGCGGAGTCACCGGCCTCATCGCCCTGACCGAATCGCATCTAGCCTGCCACACATACCCCGAGTACGGAACCGCGACATTCAATCTATATTGCTGCCGGACACGACCCGAGTGGGATTGGGAAAGCGAGCTAAAAGCGGCTCTCAATGCGACTATCGTAAATGTGACGAAGATAAAACGAGGAAGTTTGGCTGCTGAATCCGCGAATCCGCATTCCGCACTCCGCACTCCGCAATCTCTTTCCGCCGGAGGTCAGCGATGAGCGTTCTTCAGGCAAACTGTCCGGCTTGCGCGGCAGGGATTGAATTTAAGTCGGGATCGACGCTCGTACTCGTTTGCCCGTATTGCCGTTCGGCGGTGGCTCGTACAGATCGGGGGCTTGAAGATCTCGGCAAGGTCGCTGAGATCGCGGATTCTGAGTCTCCTTTGAAACTTGGTCTGAAAGGCGAATACAAAGGTGCTCGTTTTGAGCTTACCGGCCGTGCGCAGCTCAAGCATGAGCTGGGTGGTAATTGGGACGAATGGTATGCGACATTTTCTAACGGCTGGGTCGGCTGGCTTGCTGAGGCACAGGGACGTTTCTATATGACGTTCTATCAGCCGCTACCCGCGGGAACCGCATTACCGTCCTTCGCCGGATTGCAGCTCGGGCAGACGGTCGCTGAGATCCCGAATCCAACGCCATTGATGGTGCAGGAGAAAGGACGCGGCACGAGCGTCGCGGCCGACGGCGAGATACCGTACAAACTGACGCCCGGCGAGCAGTTTGAATACGCCGATCTTGCCGGAAAAGACAATGCGTTTGCAACGATAGATTACAGCCTCGATCCGCCATGGGTGTTTGTTGGCAACATGGTCACACTAGCCGAGATTGGCCTCGGCGACGCCAAATCGGTCAAACGCGAGGGCAGACGCGTTTCCGCCGCTGGCATGGGATGTCCCAACTGCGGCGGCCCGCTCGCCTTGATCGCACCCGACAAGGCTGAACGCGTTACCTGTCCAAATTGCGATTCGCTACTCGATGTAAATCAAGGCAATCTGAGCCTTTTCAAATCGCTGACCCCGCCTGCAAACGCACCTGAATTTGTTGCGCCTATCGGGGCCGAAGGAACGTTTCCCGGCGATGTAAAATTCAAGATCATCGGGGCCGTTGTCCGCAGCGTGTATATTGATGCCGTTCATTATTACTGGCACGAGTATCTGCTTTACAATCCGTCGATCGGATTTCGCTGGCTCGTGCATTCTGACAACCATTGGAATTTTGTCGAGACGATAAATGCTGCGGACGTCGGACAAAACAACATCTTTGGCACTGGCAGTACGGTCGATTATAACGGGCAAAAATATAAGATATTTCAGGACGCTCCGGCGGTCGTCGAGTACGTCAAAGGTGAATTCTACTGGCGTGTCGAGCAGGGTGAAACGGTGCGTGCAGTCGACTATGTAGCTGCGCCTCACATGCTTTCGATGGAAGCGACAGCGGACGAGATGAACTGGTCGTTTGGCACTTACATGACAAACGAAGAGGTCGAGAAGGCCTTCGGCATCTCGGGCCTGCCAAAGCCTTGGGGCGTCGGGCCGAATCAGCCTTTTACCGGGCGATTTTACTACACTTGGGGAGCATTGCCGTTGTTGGGATTGCTCTTGGTCGCTGTCCTTCTGATACCCTTTACCGGGATAACAAGGACTGTCCACAGCGAGAACGTAACTTTGCCGCCGATGGCTAATGCGACTGCTCCGCAGGCAGCATTTAGCCAACCGCTTGAGCTTATGGGCGGGCGAAATATTCGAATTACTGCAGGGGCCCAAGTTGATAATTCTTGGGCCGATCTCGACGTTGATCTTATAAACGAGCAGACGAAAGACGTGGCTGAGTCGATCGGCATTCCGGTTGAGTATTACAGCGGTAGCGACAGCGACGGTGCCTGGACGGAGGGCTCTTCGTCGACCGACGCGACGATCTCGTCGCTTCCGGGTGGCAAATATAGCCTCAAGGTCGAGGGCACGTGGCAGAATTGGCAGGCGCAGATGCCCGTATCAGTCAAGGTGGAGCAGGGCGTGAATCGCGGTGTTAACTTCATCTGTGCATTTATTATTCTGCTGCTAATCCCATTGGTCGGATTGATAAGAAAGATCTCATTTGAGGGCAGTCGTTGGAAGGACAGTATGTTTAGTACAAGCTCGTCCGACTCGGACGAATAGGAAAAGCTTATGTTGAAAAAGTTGACGTTGGTTTTTGGCGGCGGAGTGCTGCTGTTCTATACGGCGGCTGGAATGTTCGGCTGGGAACTCGCTAATTCCGGCTCAAAATCCCGGCTCGGTACGCCATTCTTTTATACAGGATTTCGTGGAGGAAAATAATGTTCAATCTTGCATCCATCGCCCCGACATTGGGCATGATCGTTAAGCTCGAAGATCTTCTGCCAACCATGGCAACGACTGTGATCTTTGTGGCGATAGGGCTTGTCGTGTTTGCCGTCGCGTTCTTTATCGTAGTTCTGGTGGCTCCTTTTTCGGTCAAAAAAGAGATAGAAGAAGATCATAATACGGCCCTTGCGATCATTATCGGCGCCCTCATTATCGGCATCGCGATCATAGTTGCGTCAGCGATCAATGGCTAGATCTCCGAGTTTTGTGAGTTAATTGGTTTGTTGAGTTCGTTGAGAAACAGCCTCAATGAACTCGACGAACTCTATTGACTCAACGAACTCAAATGAAGAGCACTCCGCTACTTTTTCTCAATGTAATCATTATCGCGACCTGCGGCCTGATCTATGAGCTGCTGGCTGCGACAGTTTCTTCCTACGTACTCGGCGATTCTGTAACACAATTCTCTTTCATCATCGGCGTCTATCTTTTTGCGATGGGCGTCGGGTCGTATCTGTCGCGGTTTATCGACAAGAATGTCGCGGAAAAGTTCATCGACATCGAACTCGCCGTGGCCGTTATCGGTGGATTTTCGGCTCCGCTACTATTCCTCACATTCGCTTACGTCACGTACTTCGGGATGATCCTTTACTCGATGGTGTTCGTGATCGGAACACTCGTCGGCCTGGAAATTCCGCTACTCATGCGGATCCTGCAGGATAAGCTCGATTTTAAAGAACTTGTTTCGCGCGTCCTCGCTCTTGACTACGTTGGAGCACTGGTCGCATCACTACTCTTTCCGATCTTTCTCGTCCCCAAGCTCGGTCTCAATCGAACGTCCCTATTGTTTGGAATGCTAAACGCCGCAGTCGGAATATGGGCAACGTGGCTGCTCGAACCGCTGCTGACAAAGCGCAAGATCACGATCCTGCGGGTCAAAGGGTTTATTGTTCTAGTCCTGCTAGCGATCGCGTTGATCAAGGCCGACAGCCTGACCACGCTCGCCGAAGACGGCCTTTTCGTTGACAACATCGTGTATGCGAAAAGCTCTCCGTATCAGCGGATCGTCGTAACGAAGGGCAAGACCGGCCACGCCCTGTTTCTGAACGGCAACCTTCAGTTCAGCTCATTTGATGAATATCGATATCACGAGGCTCTCGTTCACCCAGCCTTCGCCGCCTTCGCGGGTGAACCAAAACGCGTGCTAGTCCTAGGCGGCGGCGACGGCCTCGCTCTGCGTGAGATACTAAAATATCCATCTGTCGAGACGGTCGATCTTGTTGACCTCGACCCGATGATGACGGGGCTCTCCAAAGCCTTTCCGGCACTCGGTGAGCTGAACAATCACGCCTTCGACGACTCACGCGTTACGGTCAATAACGGTGACGCCTTTGTCTGGCTAGACAACAATGAAAAGCCGCCGTTCGACATAGCGATTATTGATTTTCCAGACCCGAATAATTTCGCTCTGGGCAAGCTGTACTCCACACGCTTTTACAATCTGCTCAAGCAGAAACTGAAACCCGAATCTGCCGTCGTTATCCAGACAACTTCACCGCTGATAGCTCGAAAGTCTTTCTGGTCGGTGATGAAAACGCTCGAGGCGAGTGGCTTTTACGTCAAGCCGTTCCAGACGACCGTCCCAAGCTTCGGCATCTGGGGCTTTGCACTAGCGAGGCTCCAACCTTTCGACGAACCCCAACAGCCTCGGCCCGGCGTCGAAATGCGTTTTCTGAATAACGACACGTTTGCCTCGCTTTTCGAATTCCCAAACGACACATCAAAACCTGACGAGGAGCTTGAGATCAACCGTTTGGATAACCAGGCACTAGTCCGGTACTACGAAACCGAGTGGCGGAGGGTGGAGCAATAAGAAATTCAAACAGGATTCACAGGATAGACAGGATGAAACATGAAGAAGTCACGTCAAAAGTTCTCGAATGTTGTTTTGAGGTGATAAACGAACTTGGAGCTGGTTTTCTTGAGTCAGTGTACGAGAAGGCATTATTCGTGGCCTTAACTCAAAAAGGCTTCGAGGTTAGGGCACAGGTCCCTTTACAGGTTAAGTTTCGCGGTGTGATCGTTGGCGACTATTTTGCGGATTTGGTCGTAGACGGAAAGGTGTTGATAGAGTTAAAGGCTGTAGCTCAAATACATCCAGACCACAAAGCTCAAATAATAAACTATCTTAATGCCACTGGCATTGATGTTGGTTTATTAGTAAATTTCGGTAACCCAAAACTCGAATATTATCGCTTCTTCCGCCGAAATCCTGTATATCCTGTCCATCCTGTTTGAATTTCCCGATGCAACTCACTCGACGCGAGATAATAACGACCTTTCTCGGAGCACCGATAGCCATGGCGGCGTGCCGGGATGGGAATGCACGACCATTTCCCACCGGCGAGATCGTCGGTCAGGACGTTTCGCTTGGCCATATTTTGCGAGAGGGCCGCAATTTCGACGTGCCGGCCGATCGTTGGGAATCGAAAAAGGTAGCGATCATTGGCGGCGGCATCGCGGGGTTGACGGCGGCTTGGAAATTCAAACGCGAAAAATTTGACGATTTCGTTCTGCTTGAACTTGAAAAGCAGGTTGGCGGCACATCGAGTAGCGGTCAAGGTGAGCCGGTCGGTTACCCGTGGGGAGCACACTATCTACCTGTTCCTTTTCGGGAGAATGTTGAGCTAATATCGCTGCTCGACGAAATGGAGCTGACTGAGGGTCGTGGTCCTAACGGCGAAGTTGTAATAAAGGAACAGTATATCTGCCGCGATCCTGAGGAGCGTGTTTTTTATAAGGGCCGTTGGTACGACGGGCTTTATCTGCATGTAGGCGAAAGCGAAGAGGATAAACGGCAGTTTGCCGCGTTTCAGGGACGTATCGAAAAATGGGTGAACTGGCGGGATGCTTCTGGCCGACGGGCATTTGCGGTTCCGCTGGCAAATTGTTCAAGCGATGCGGAGGTAACCTCTCTCGATAAGATTTCGTTCGCTGAGTGGCTGCGGCAGAATGGCCTGAATTCCGAGCGTCTCCTCTGGTATTGCGACTACGCTTGCCGCGACGATTACGGGGTAAAGCTTGAGCAGACATCGGCCTGGGCCGGACTTTTCTATTTCTGTTCGCGTGTCCGAAAGAGCAGCGAAGAGTCGCAGCCCTTCATTACCTTTTCCGAAGGGAATGGCAGATTCGTCGGACATCTCGCTGAACAGGTCAAGGACAATATTCGCAGATCGCAAATGGTGGTCTCGGTCGTGCCGACGGACAAAGGTGTCGATGTGATCTGTCTCGACGGAGGCGAGCTCCGCGGCATTCATTGCGAAAAGGCGATCTTTGCATCGCCGATGTTTACGGCTCCATATATCATTCGCGGCTTTCGCGAAGATGCTCCGTTTGCGGCGAATGAGTTTCAGCACAACGCGTGGTTTGTCGCTAATTTATTCCTCAAAGACCGTCCAAAACCGCGATTTGCAAAAGACTTTCCGCTCTCGTGGGATAACGTCCTGTACGAAAGCCCTTCGCTTGGTTACGTAACGGCGACACACCAAAAGGGAATCGACTACGGCCCGACGATACTGACCTACTACTACCCGATGTGTCACGAAGAGAACGCCCGCACCAAACTCTTCGATTATCGTTGGCGAGAGCTTGCGGACGTCTGCCTGACCGATCTAGCACGTGCGCATCCCGATATTTACGAACTAACAACACGTATCGACATCATGCGTTGGGGCCACGCAATGATCTCGCCCCGGCCCAATTTCATCTGGAGCGGCGTCCGCGAAAAGGCATCGAAACCATACCGCAACATCCACTTCGCCCACACCGACCTCAGCGGCATCGCACTTTTCGAGGAAGCGTTTTATCATGGACTGCGGGCTGCCAACGAGGTGTCAAAGAGCTGATGGAAGCGAGTTTAACAAGACCAAATTACTGGCTTTTCTCCCGGGAAATTGATCTAACGGTTTTTCTCGGAAGCGCCGTTTTGTCTTTGGTGCTGCTCGTTGTAGGTGCGCAGATCGGTGTTTTGAATGGCGATTCGCCGGAGTGGACGTGGGTCACGGGTGTTTTGCTGATTGATGTCGCACACGTCTGGTCGACAAGTTTCCGGGTCTATTTTGACAAAGAAGAACTCAAACGCCGCTTCTGGTTGTATTTGCTCGTTCCGATATTTGGCTACTCGATCGGCGTAGCGTTGTATTCCGAGGGCGAGTTGGTGTTTTGGAAGGTGCTTGCTGTTATCGCGGTGTTTCACTTTGTGCGCCAGCAATATGGCTGGGTTGCGTTGTACCGTCGGAAATTGGGTGAGACATCGCGGGCGACTTGGTGGATCGATGCGGCGGCAGTTTATCTTGCATCGGTATATCCGCTGGCGTTTTGGATGACGTCGTTACCAAGGAATTTTGAGTGGTTTGTGCAGAATGATTTTGTCTCGCTCCCGGCAATCGTCGAGACCATTCTTTTTCCGATCTATATTCTTGCCCTGATGGCGTACTTTGCTAAGTCGATCTACCAATATTTCGCGACCGGTTTTTTGAACATCGGTAAAGATATTATTGTCGCGACGACAGCGATCTGTTGGTACGTCGGCATCGTCTATTTCAATTCCGATTACGCGTTTACCGTGACGAACGTCATCATCCACGGCGTGCCGTATTTTGCACTGATCTATGTTTACGCGCGTGTGAAACGCGAGACGGCGGGGCCGGTGTATCGGACGCTATCATCAAATTGGCTGGTATTTCTCGCGACACTATGGGCACTCGCGTATGTCGAGGAACTCTTCTGGCACCGCGGCGTGTGGCATGACAAACAGTGGCTATTTGGCGGCGATTGGGATTGGGGAAAACTGAAAATGTGGCTAGTCCCCCTCCTCGCCCTACCGCAGTTAACGCACTACGTCCTCGACGGCTTCATATGGCGACGTGGTAGCCATCCGGAATTCAAGCTACTCTAGATTAAAACGCAGAGTTCGGTCTTACAATATAGACCCAACTCCTTTCTGAGCTGTGAGACTGATCGTTCTACGTTTGTGATCGTGCACAACGGTCAGCGTAATATTGCCGTCTTCTTTATCGTTGATCGCTCTGATAAAGTTTATCCCGCCTCTGACTGGCACGCCGTCGATCTCCGCAATGACATCTCCGACTTTAAGTTCTGCTAGCGATGCCGGTGAATTATCGCGGACCGAGTTGATAAGTAAGCCGCTATCAACCCGATAATACTGCGGAAGCTGCCCAAACAAGAGCGTAACTCCGACACCGATCTGAGGTATCGAACCTGGCTGCCTGACTTGGGTTGCCACAAGAATTGTCCTGGGCCCGACTTCTTCGAAGAACAATTTTTCTTGTAAGAGGACATAGTCCAGAGCCGCAGCCGCCGTTACATTCTTAAGCTCGATATCGGTTTTTCTAGGCGAGCGGAAGGAATCCGGATCAAACAAGACGTTGAGATCTAGTTCGCGTGCTAGCTCGATGATAATAAACTTCAAGTCGACGCCGGCTGGAAAGGGTACGTCACGCAACTTTTTGGTTCCTGCTGCAGTGGACGGCTTCGCGACCTTGTCCGTGTCTGTCTTCGGAGCGTGAGGAGCTTGCCCGGTCACAAGCACGAAAGATGTGAGGACAATTAAAATAAAAGAGATTGATCTAATGAGCACGAGAACCTCCATTGTGGACGCACTTGCTTGATATGTTGCAGTTACAGTTTTTGGTTGCGGATTGCGACGCACCGGTTGCCCGTGTGCCTAACCTTTTGCGAGCTTCGCGAGCCGTTCAACCGCAGCTTCGAGTGTCTCATCCCTTTTGCAGAAGCAAAATCTCACCGTCTGTGAGCCGGCAGAATTGTCTCGGTAGAATGACGAACCCGGAACGACGGCCACGCCGATCTCGCGGATTAGATGTTTGGTAAATTCCATATCGTTTGCAAAGCCGAAATCCGAGATGTCGCACATTACGTAATATGCTCCCTCCGGCGTATCGCACTTGAAACCTGCGGCTTGTAGTGCGGGGACGATAAAGTCGCGCTTTTGCTGATACTCGACCTGCAAGGCATCGTAGTATGACGGCGGCAGACCCATCGCGTAAGTTCCGGCGTATTGTAGCGGATTTGCCGCTCCGACGGTGAGAAAATCGTGTACCTTTCGAATCGCAGACGTAATATCCGGCGGGGCTATGCAATAGCCGACACGCCAGCCGGTGACGGAATAGGTCTTTGAGAGCGAATTTACGACTACGGTGCGTTCACGCATGCCCTCGAAATTTGCCATGCAAACGTGAGTTGCCGGATCGTCATCGGCGTGGCCAGAATAGATGATGTGCTCGTATATCTCGTCGGTAAAGCAGAGGGCGTCAAACTCTTTACATAGATCGGCGATGAATTCGAGTTCGTCTTTTGAGTAGACCTTTCCGGTCGGATTATTCGGATTGCAGATAATTATCGCTTTGGTCTTTTCGTTGAAGGCGGCACGTAGCTCTTCGCGATCGAATACAAAGCCATTATCAGTGCGATACAACGGCACATACTTCGGAGTTGCATCCGTGAGAATGGCATCGGGTGCGTAATTCTCGTAAAAAGGCTCAAAAACAATCACTTCCTCGGTAGGATCAACCGCAGCCATCATGGCCGCGATCATTCCCTCAGTCGATCCGCACGTGACGGTGATCTCGGCCTCAGGGTCGAGGTCGAGCCCGAGAAACCACATCGTCTTCTTGGCGATCGCATCGCGAAAGCCCTTAACGCCCCAGGTCACAGCGTATTGATTGTGATCATCGAGAATCGCTTCGACCGCCTTTTGCTTGATATCCGCAGGAGCTGGCCAGTCAGGAAAGCCCTGACCAAGATTGACCGCTCCGTATTTTACAGCCTCACGCGACATCTCGCGGATGACTGATTCGGTAAACGATAAGGCTTTACGGGAAATTCGGTTTCTTGATGAACGTGCCGTGTACATGGTTATATCCTCGATAGTACGGAATATAACATATACCGCTGGATTCGAAGACGGACAAAGGATTGGCAGGCGTTGCCATCAAACCCACGGAAAAGTTAGGTTGTTTAGCTCCGGTAACTGCGTTAAACTCTAAAGCGCACAACGCAGTGAGGTATTTTTGCGATGAAATATAGGTTTTTATTATCTTTAGCGATTTTAGTAGTTCTTTCCACGATGGTTGCTGCACAGCCAGCCGGGCCCACAGTTTCACGTGGTTATCTTTTGAGTCCGGGCGACGAGCTTCTTGTAAAGGTCTTAGGCGAAGAGCAATTTGGTTTTACGGCATCGGTCGATGAAAACGGTATGATCAGCGTGCCCTTTGCCGAAAAGCAGGTTGTGGCTAAGTGCAAATCTGAGAATGAACTTCGCGGCGAAGTATCGACGCTACTTGGTAAGTATCTGCGAAATCCTCAGATGAGTATGCAGATCACAAAGCGTACAGTGATCCCGGTGACAGTTTTTGGCGAGGTTAATAAGCCGCAGGAATTTGATCTGCGTCGAAAAGCGACCCTAATCGAGTTGCTGGCAAATTCCGGCGGGGTCAAAGAAGATGCGGGTGGGAGCATACAGGTTTTCCGGCCGATCAAACCTGCATGCAGCACCGATGAATCTGCCAACTGGCGGTCTAATCCGAACGATCCGCTTGACGTACCGTCTCGTACATTCAGCCTCGCGAATTTGGCAAAAGGCGGTGAAGATGTCAATCCGATAATTTACCCTGGAGACGTAATCATCGTCGACAAAGCCGCACCGGTTTACATTACTGGTGAAGTTCTCGCGCCGGGCGGTCTCTATCTTAAGGAAGACGGCCTCACGCTGACGCAGGCCATCGGTAAGATCGGTGGTTTTCGCCGCGAGGCAAAAACCAAGGACATTCGCATTCAGAGAAAGAAGCAGGGATCAAACGACCTTGAGTTTATCTCTGTCAACTACGATCTGATCAAGGCCAAGCAACAGCCTGACGTGGTTTTGCAGCCTTACGACATTGTCGAGGTGGATGTAAAGAAAGATAGCCTTGGCGTTTCGCTTTTCAAGTTTGCGATCGGGCTTGCCAAGCAGGGTGCAGGGGCGCTCTCTACAGGTACTGGCTATCGAGTACTTTATTAAGCGTAGAGTTTGTCGATGACCTCGCGATATTTTTCGTCTAGGACGCGACGTTTTACTTTTAATGTTGGAGTTAATTCGCCGTTCTCGACCGTTAATTCGTGTTCGAGAAGGGCGAATTTTTTTACTTTTTCAAACTGTGCGAGGTTTGGCGTCATTGCATCGATCTGGCGGGCAAAGAGGTCGAGTATTCGCGGATTTTTGCAAAACTCTTCGGGTGTGTTGATATCGAGATCCTTTAGCTTGGCATAGCTTTCGAGCATCTCGAAATTGGGCACGATGAGCGCGGCGGGGAACTTGCGTTCGTTGCCGACGAGCACAGCCTGATTGACGAAGCGCGATGCCCGAAGCATCCCTTCGATCGGCGACGGCGCGATATATTTGCCGCCTGATGTTTTGAAAAGCTCTTTCTTTCGATCAGTAATCTTAAGAAATCCGTCGGCGTCCAGTTCGCCGATATCGCCCGTGCGAAACCAGCCATCGTCTGTAAACGCAGCCCTGGTCGCCTCGTCTTTGTGGTAATAACCGAGCGTCACGCCTGGCCCGGTAGTTTCGATTTCACCGTCACTCGCAATTCGAACTTTCACATTGCGGATCGGCCGGCCAACCGTGCCGACGCGAACGGCGGTCGGATTATTTGACGAGATGACGGGCGAAGTCTCGGTCAGGCCGTAGCCCTGCATGATCGAGATTCCCGCACCAGTAAATATCAAATAGATCTCGTCCGGCAGAGCGGCTCCGCCTGTGATGCAAAAACGCAGGTTGCCGCCGAAGAACTCCCGCAGCTTTGAATAAACGATCTTATCCGCAATGCCATGCTTTGCCATGAGCGACATCGGGATCGGCTTATGAGTTTCGGTGAGTGTCGCGTATTCCTTCGCGACGTCGATCGCCCAGTCAAAGATCATCTCGTTGACCCGACCCGCCTGAACGGCTTTGAGCCGTGCCCGCTCGAAGACCTTTTCAAAGATGCGCGGCACACCGATAAATATAGTTGGCTTAACCTCTTTCAAATTATCCGGCACTTTTTCTATCGACTCGGCGTAGTGGACACGCATTCCGTGCCGAATGTAAACATACATCCCCGTCCGCTCAAAAACGTGCGACAGCGGCAGCACCGAGAGCGAGGTATCTACGCCAGTGAACGCATATTTTTCGCTCGCAGCGACTACGTTTGAGATCAAATTGCGATGAGTCAGCATTACGCCCTTTGGCTCGCCGGTCGTGCCGCTGGTGTAAATCAAAGTTGCGATGTCCGTCGGCTCGATTGCATGACGAAGCGCGTCAGAAAGTTCCGGTGACGAAGTACGAAGCTCGGCCCCGGCAGCCTCGAGATCGGCAAACGAGATGAACCGATCATCGACTGCATCGCCATTAAAAAGAATAAAGCGTTCGAGCGAACTACAATCACCAATAGCCGTCTTGATCCGCTCAAATGTCTCGATATCTTGGAGGAAGAAAACCTTGGCCTCGGAGTCGTCGATGATGTACCGGACAGAGTCTGGTGCCAGAGTCGTGTAGATGGGAACATCTATCACACTGGCAAACTGACAACCAGCGTCGGCCAGAGTCCATTCTGGTGAATTCGCCGCCAAGATCGCCGCACGGTCGCCCTTTCTAAGACCCAACGAATACAACCCGAGCGCTATATTCTCAGAACGCTCCACGAGCGATCGCGATGAGATGTGTCGCCATTCACCGTCAATTTTGTAATTTAGTGCATCAGGCAGGTCGAACTCGGCCGCATTTCGCAGGAAAAGGTCTGGAAGAGTCGGCGGCTCGCTCGTCGTAGACGCAAGAAAATCGGGCTCCGGGACGATATCAACAACCTCGTTCATCATGCACTGATGCCTCCGAAAAAGACCTTGAGTACTTCGCCGGCCATGGGTGCGAGCGGGTAGGATTTCGATGACAAAACCCAGTTCGTCACCATTTCGTCGAGGGATCCGTAAAGTACTTTGGCTGCGATGATCGGCTTGATATCGCTACGAAAATCACCCGACGCCTGGCCGTCCTCGATTGCCTGGCGAATAATATCGAGGTACTCGTGAAACCCGGCCGCCGAAAACTCCTGCATGTGTTTGGTCGAACCACGAAGCTCAACCTGAAAAACGATTGCCATCTCACGGTCGGCACCCAGCTTTTCTAGATGCAACTCTGCGATTCGTTTCAATCTGTCGGCAGGCGTAACGATCTCGGCCAGTTCGCGCTTACCTTCTTCGATAAACTCAGCCATCGCCCGGTCAAAAATCGAATGCAGTATCTCGTCCTTACTCTTAAAATAGAGATAAACTGTTCCGTCCGCGATCCCGGCCTCGCCGGCAATATCCGACACCTTAGAATTAAAATAGCCGTTACGAGCGAAGACCTTGATCCCTGCACGCAAAATTGCCTCGCGTTTGTCCGACACAACCGCTCGGGCCGAACTCCCATTTTTTGCCGCCTTCGCCATACTGAATGAATGCTCATTCAGTATGCCGCAACATTAAAGATCGTGCAAGAGAAAGTAGAGTGCAGTTTGGAAGTTGAGAAAGAGAAAAGTGGCGGAGAGAACAGGACTCGAACCTGCAAACGCTTACGCGCGGTAGTTTTCAAGACTACTGCCTTACCATTAGGCTATCTCTCCACAAGACCCGATGACATCTAATGCCGAGGACGTCGCCGACATAACGCAAGGCATTGCACACGCGGCATAAGACATTATATTCATTCAAATTGACTTTGTCATTCACGATCGCCCGGTAAAGCTGACGATTCTGAGTTTCTTTGAGAGCTTGTCGACCGCCTCCCAGCATGTGAGTGATCTTAAGAATTGCGATCTCATCACAGCCGCAGTTTTCGCAGACGCTTCCGCCAAGCTTCCCGATCGCAGTCCGATGTCAAGCAGCTATTTTGCGGCCAAGCGTTCGATCACCGCATTCATGCTGGCCGTTCGGTCGAAGCCACTAGAGCGGTATTGGATCGTGCCCGCTTTATCGATGACAAAGAATGATGGAAATCCCATGTCGATCCGGTCCTCTGCGGTGCGGTCGGCGTATTGGAGAACGACGCCAAAGCTGTTTGGCAGTATCGTTGCCGCAAGCTGATTCTTCTTAAGATAAGCCTCGACCTTTGCTTCGTTCTCCATGGTGAGAGCGAGAAAGACAACATTCCTCTTCTCGTAACTCTCAACCATCTGATTCACTTTTGGGAACTCGTGTCGGCAGATCTCGCATTTGGTGGACCAGAATGTCAGCACAACGATCTTACCGCGAAGCTCGCCGAGATCATTGCACGTGCCGTCCATCGCATTTCCAGAAAACGCAGGTGCTGGCGATCCGACCCGTAGACTTGTCTGGGCGGTTGCAGCGACAGGCAGTAGTAACAGAAGAAATGCGATGTTTAGTAATATCTTCATGGCGGATGGCGGTGTTAGACAAGTTTCAACGCCTAGTAATAGCAAATTCCTAAACAAGCTATCCTTTCAGAAAGTCGGAAGCTCATTGCGCGTGCTAGAATTTTCCGCATGCTGCTCGAATCTCTCGAAGCCATAAATTTTCGCAATCTCACCGGCCGGATGGAATTCCAGCCCGATCTAAACGTGTTTTGCGGCGAGAACGGACAGGGCAAAACCAATTGGCTTGAGGCGATTGCTGTGCTTGCTGCTGCGCGTTCGTTTCGGACAGGGAAATTGCAGGAAACAATCAATTTCGAAGAGCAAACGGCATCCATACGCGGCAACGTCCGGGAATCGCCCGAGATCGTACGTGAGTTGCAGG
>JANNWQ010000141.1:0-26152 GCA_031408595.1 Acidobacteriota bacterium
ATATATTTCGTCGCCGTCACTTCTTCCATCATTGTTTGCCTGATTGCCGGCCGCATAAAAAGTTACTGGCCCAACGTTGGCCAGCGGAGCGGTCCAGTTGAAAGTCCAAAGGGCTCCGCCCGTCTGGCCACCGGCCGATCCTGAAAGTGTCTGTTGGATGTAAGATCGTCCGTTAGCCGAAATGGCCTGGGTTTCCGGCGATAGACTTGCAAACGTACCCGCACCGCTCTCCGATCCGTCGATAGCGGTCAATTGAAATCCCCATCGCAATCGCGTTGGATTGGCGTTGACATGCCTCACCTGTATCGCGTACGTTTGGCCTGCCTGGTAGACGGCCGGGGCTGAAAGAATGGCAAACTGTCCGTTGCCTACGTCTCCGCTGTGACAAGCCGAACATGAATTCTCACCCGGACCGCCGGTAAAACCAGCCGGCGGCCCACTGGAAAAGGACTTGACCACATTGACCGTATGCCGGTCGGCGAGAAAGACGACAATTCCGCCAAATACGAAAAGCAAAACAACTGTGAACTTGAATTTTTTCATCGGTCAGCACCCCTTTTAGGCGATCGATCACCGGCTTTCTCACACACCGCTTACCATTGAGATTACCACTGCTGGCGGGCAAAAAGTAAAAGCTGGATTGTGAGGTTTGTCCTAACGCCCGCGGCCGACTTAAATTGTCTGGTCGCAACGCGACAAACAACGTTTCATTTGTTCGAGGCATCATTTACTGGGATGAACAGGTTTCTTATCACACTATTAGCGGTCCTTTTGCTCGGGGTAGCGTCCTACGGGCAGGAAAAGCCGCTTTCGCAGGCCGAGTATGTCAAAATGCTTTACGAGCTGCCTAAGGATCCGGGCGGCAAGAATTCAATTGTCGAGGCTTTGAGGCGACGCGGGATCGATTTTGTTTTGAACGACGGCGTCCGGAGCGTCACTCGCTCGAAGAGTGCAAACGACGACGAGTTAAAGCGTGCTCTTGAGGAAGCGAACCGTAGACGGCAAAATCCAACCGGTGCGCAGTTGCCTCCATCTGTAGAATTGACGGCCCTGCTTGCGAAGACTGCCCAAAAGACCCTCGAGGCGGTCGGCGAGATGCCGGATTTTGTCGTCAAACAGCAGATCCAGCGGTCTGCCGCCTACGCCGGCACCGGTAATTTCACTAACCTTGACAAGCTCATTGTCGCGGTCAGCTACCGCTCATCGGGCGAAGAAACATACAAGGTTCTGTCAATAAACGGAGCGATCCAAAACACTTCTGAAGCTCGGGGAAGCTATGAGCAGGTCGGCGGAACGAGCTCAACGGGAGAATTCGTCACAATACTTGCCATTCTATTTAAGCCCGAGAGTAAAGCGCGTTTCGAGGCAATCGATACCGATCTGATAATTGGACGGCGCACAGTGATGTTCGATTTCGCGGTTGATAAGGATCGGGCGAGAGAATTGATCACCGCAGGAGGCCCCTTAGGCTCGTCGACCATCGCGGGGATGCGAGGCCGCGTTTGGATCGACCGGGACGATGCCCGGGTACTCAAGATCGAGAGCGAGGCCACCGAGATACCGCCCGACTTTCCGATTCGCACCGCAAGACGCGTAATTGACTACGACTGGGTGAAAATTGAAGATCAGCGGTTCTTGCTGCCGTCGGTCTCGGATGTTCGATTGACTATGAGCGAAAAGGGTAAGGTCTATGAAACACGAAATCTGATCAGATTCAGAAATTACCAGAAATACGGGAGTGAGGTTAGAATCTTGGATGACGATATCAAACTCGATCCCTGAGCCGACTCCGATCAAGCCTTAGTGGAGGGCGTAGTATGCTCCGGCTGCGGCAACGCCGAGCCAGACGAGGCCCTTACCTAGGAAAAATACAAATGCAATGATGCCCGCTCGCTTGGTCCACTTGCGTGCCGGGCATTTTTTCTTGTTGGGCTCGTGCTGCATACGCTACAATTTCGAAGATACAATTTTCGCGGCCTGCCTTCAAACCCTTCGGGCCGGCATATGCTAATGCGTGAACTTTTTGTAAAGAGTCTCTTCCCGATACTGGTGCTCGTCTATTCGACGACAGTCGCGGCTCAACACGGTCCGCCGAGAGAGGAGAATAAACGTGAGGCTGACTTGATAGAGATCATCAAACTCGACAAAACCATCAAGCTCGATATTAAATACGCTACGGCCGATAATTTCGTAGGCAAACCGGTCTATCCAGAGGCTCGTGCATTTTTGCAGCGACCCGCGGCTGAAGGTGTGGTTCGCGTACACAGATGGCTAAACCGCCAGGGCCTCGGCATCGTTATTTACGACGGCTACCGTCCGTGGGCGATAACCAAATTGTTCTGGGAGACCGTGCGACCCGATCAGCGTGAATTTGTAGCCGACCCGGCGAAAGGATCAAAACACAATCGCGGCTGTGCGATTGACCTTGGTATCTTCGATCTAAAGACCGGAAAAGCGATCCCGATGCCGTCGGCCTATGACGAGTTTACCGAGCGAGCTTCGCCCAATTACTTCGGCGGCACACAAGAGGAACGCAACAACCGCGACAAACTGCGTCAGCTAATGGAAGCCAACGGCTTCACCGTCAACCATAATGAATGGTGGCATTTCGATCTCGTTGGATGGGAGCAATACGCGATCTACGACATTGCGTTTTCTGAGGTTGGGAAGAAACAGAAAAATTAGCAGCAGATAAACGTGGAAAAACGCAGATAAGAAAATGATTTGTTCTTATCTGCATTCATCAAGCTCATCTGCGGCAAAATCTATTGCGTTTTAGGGGCCGCCGGGGCCGCAGGACGCGGTGGTATTGCCTCCACCTCGATGCGGATCGCGATCTCATCGGCAATCACTGGTGTCGTTGTGCCCGGGATATTGCCACCGTAGTTGACGCCGTAGTCACGACGATTGATCTTCGTTTCGGCAGTAAATCCCATTCGAGCGGGGCTTCTCTCTCCTGCGGGAAGGAAACCGGCTATCGCAAAGGGGAACGAGATCGTCTTCGTCACGCCTTTCATAGTAAAGTCACCTGTCACCATCCAGCCCTTGCCCTTTTTCTCGACCTTGGTGCTTTTGAAAGTAACATCGGGAAACTTAGCGACCTCAAAGAAATCAGCGGATCTCAAGTGGTTGTCCCGCCCTCCAACTCCAGTGTCAATGCTCGTCGCTTTAGCTGTAAACTCGACGGTCGACTTCGTCACGTCGTTAGCGTCGTAATTTACCGTTCCCGCGAAATCGCGAAAAAAGCCGGGAATGTCAATGAGGCCATTGTGCCGCACCTTAAAACCGATCGCCGAGTGAGCTTTGTCGAAACCATAGGTCCCGCTTACGCCAACCGGAGCGGCTGCGGCAAACCGATCTGCAAAGGTCATGTTGACCGCCTGCGTGCCCGTCTGTGACAACACTATGAATGCGAAAAACGCAATGCCCATTAATAGTGAAACTCGTTTCATAAAAGTTAACTCCTGTATTTTCAGTAACTACTTGATCGCCAATGTGATCGAGAACTTAGCGGCTCGCGGCGACGCTGATGCCTTCTTAACAAAGAGCATGTAATCGCCGGTTGTCGGAACCACAAACTCAAGCGTCGGCACGGCCAGATCCGTACTTTCGTAGCTGACCTCGTCGTTGAACACCCTATATGAAAAGCGGTCGGAGTTAGAGTTTGTAATATAGACCTTTTGACCCTTCCTCGCACCGAATACAAATTCCTGCTCCTGATCGCCCGAGAGTGTCCCGGACAACGTCGTCATACTTTTGCCTTTGGCAAACTTTACGCGTTTCGGCTCAGCTTTTCCGCCGTTCTGTGCAAATGCAGAAGCGGTCAGGGCGAAGAAAGCAACAACTAGCAAAACAGAACATTTTTTCATTGGTTTACGTTACTCCAGAAATACCTATCTAATTGAAATGCTCATCGAAAATCGAGCGGAACGCGGCCCGGCCACTTTTTTTCTCACCGTAAACAAATAGTCGCCCGTCTCCGGCACTTCAAATGTATAGGTCGGCGAACTATCGAAATCGCCCTCGGAAAAGTTCAACTCGTCGAAGATGCGGAAGTCGAACCATCTCGATGTCGCATTTTTGATAGTAACAGTTTGACCCTTTGCGGCCGCAAAGACGAATTCCATCTGCTGGCCATTTCTAAGCGTGCCTGCAATTCGGCTGCTCGTCGTCCCGGTAGCAAAACGGATGCGATTTGGTTCGGCCTTTCCACCGTTCTGCGCATACACCGACGCCCCAACCGCTAGATACAGCAAAAATAAACCAAAAGTTGAGATCGATCGTTGAAAATAACGCACTGATTTCCTTTCTGATAATATTACACACAAATACCAAACATTTGAAAGGAGTTTCGAAAACGATGTACAAACCTGACACAAATGAATACGGCGAATATTACGGCAAGTATATTTCGCTCGTCCACGAGAGCGATATTCGCGAGGCTTTCGCCCGCCAGCCCGCCGAGTTGCGTTCCCTTTTCGATGGCGTAAACGAAGAAAAAGGTGTCTATCGGTACGCTGAGGGTAAATGGACCACGAAGGAATCGCTTAGCCACCTCATCGACGGCGAACGTATCTTTGCCTATCGAATGCTCCGCATCTCTCGCGGCGACGTGACGCCGATCGAGGGCTTTGAACAGGATGGCTATATCGAAAACTCAAACGCCAACAACCGTTCCTTTGCTGACCTGCTCGAAGAATTCGAGCTGGAACGCCGAGCCAACGTCCTTTTCCTAAACAACCTCGACGCAACGGGCCTCTCTAGAATGGGAACCGCCAGTGGCGTGCCCGTCTCTGTCCGTGCTCTTGCGAACATCTCAATCGGGCATGTGCGGCATCATTTAAACATTCTGAATGAAAGATATCTGATAAAATAGAGGTGTGAAAAAAGCGAATATTCCAGACTCACTCCGGTGGAAAGAAGGTTTTGAACTTCTTGAGGAATTTCGTCGGAAAGAGATCAGAGAAAGTACCATCGTCAAGGACGCCCCTATTTTGCAAAGTGCTCTCGATTCCGCGATATTTTTGAACACTCAGAAGAAAGAGACTGGACTAGGCAAACTGGGCATCTTGCTCCAACGAATGAGTGAATGATGATCAGTCTCATACAAGAAGCGGCCGAACTACAGAAACTCTTCGAATCTGAGGGAAAAAGCTTCTTTTTCGTCGGTGGTATGGCAGTTCAGATCTGGGGACAGCCGCGACTTACGACGGATATCGACTGCACTGTTTTTACCGGACTTCCGAACGAAGATGAACAGATATTAGATCTGATAAAGAAATTCAAGGCGAGATTCACGCGTGATGAGGATGCCCTGCAACACGCCCGAGTGCATCGTGTGCTGTTACTAGAAAGCAGTCTGGGGACTGGTATCGACATAATGTTGAGCGGTCTCGCTGATATTAGCGAAGAGCTGGATCGATCCTCATATCAGGAGTTTACGCCCGAAATCTCACTCAGGGTCTGCTCGGCCGACAGTCTGATAGCCTTCAAGACCGTTGCAGGACGCCTTCAGGACTTTGCCGACATCGAGAACGTACTCGTAAAGCAACAGGACCTCGATTGGGAATATATTGACCGTTGGCTCGGCCACGCATCGGAATATCACGACTACAGTGAGAATATTGCGATGCTCCGCCGACTCAAGAAGCAACACTACCGACCGTGACCTACGACGCCATCATTATCGGCGGTGGTGCGGCCGGGTTGTTTTGTGCGATCACGGCGGGGCGGCGTGGGCGTAAGGTTCTGGTGATCGAGCACAACGCTGAGGTGGGCCGCAAGATCGTGATCTCGGGCGGCGGGCGTTGTAACTTTACCAACAAGGACGTTAGGGCCGAGAATTTCATCTCGCAGAACCAGCATTTCTGTAAATCGGCACTCGCCGGGTACACGCCGCAGAATTTCGTTGAGCTCGTCAAGAAATACAAGATCCCATTTTATGAGAAAAAGCTTGGTCAGCTGTTTTGCCGCGAAAGCTCGCGTGCGATCGTCGATATGTTGCTGACCGAGTGCCGTCGCTCTCGCGTTGAGCTACGAACGGGCTGTACGGTGACGAGCATCACCAACGACCCCACATTCCGCATCGAAACCAACCACGGCATTTTTGAATCGAAGAACCTCATCATCGCATCCGGCGGCCTTTCATTTTCAAAGATCGGTGCGACAGATATTGGCTATCGAGTAGCAAGGCAATTTGGTCTAAAGATCGTCGAGACACGCCCGTCGCTGGTTGGTCTCGTGCTCGATGGCAAAAAGTACGCAGATCTCGCGGGAATCTCGATAGACGGTGTCGTCTCAAGCGGCAAGCAGATTTTTCGTGAAAATATCCTGTTCACGCATCGCGGCCTTTCCGGGCCGGCAATCATTCAAATATCAAACTACTGGCGGAAAATCGACGCCGTTTCGATTGATCTGTTGCCGGAAACGGATGTCGCCGAAATGCTCACTGCCAACCGCAATGGCCGCCGTACACTGGCCAATTTTCTGGGCGAACTCGTGCCGCAACGGTTTGCCGACGCGTTCGCGGCTATTTCAAACAAACCTCTTAGCGAACTCTCAAATCGCGAGATCGAAGTGATCGGAGCGCTGTTCAACTCGTGGCAAGCCCGGTTCTCCGAAACAGAAGGTTATGATCGTGCCGAGGTGACGCTCGGTGGTGTGTCGACGGCTGAACTTTCGTCGAAAACAATGGAGTCGAAGAAAGTTGGCGGGCTCTACTTCATCGGCGAGGTTATTGACGTGACCGGCTGGCTCGGTGGTTACAATTTTCAATGGGCGTGGTCGTCGGGTTTTGCCGCCGGCAATGCGATTTAAAAGGCGAGGGCGACGTCTCCCACTCCGTCGCCCTCTTTTTCCGCGAAGTACACAGGGCGTGTACGGCTCGCGAAAACCGTAAAAATTCAAATTACTTTGCCGTCGGAAAGTAAAAATGTGGGGGTTAGCTACGATTTTCCACAATCCTTTTACGGTGTCAAGCAAATTTTTTTTAACTCTGCGACTGACCGCGAAAATTCTCGATATCCATGCCAAATTTCTCTTTCACGTACTCTTCCTGAGCCTGATTTACATTTTTAAGATTCTCGAGCCGACGCTGCGATTTTCTGATGTGAACGCTCGTCCGGGCGGCCATCTGAGCGAGCATATCGCGCCCCTCAGCCATCTCGGCCTCGACCTTTAAGCGAAGTTCGTAAAGCTCCGACGCCTCGGCCTCGGCCTCTTCAGCGTCGAGAGCGGCAAATCGCGCCCTGATCTGATATATCTGACGAACCGCACGTGTCCATTCGTCGCCGATCGTATCACCTGAGACAAGGTCCGGGCTATTTCGATAGTCTTCGACAAGCTGATTGAGCTTAACTTGATCGCCGGACGAATATGCGGCGTTTAGCTCAGCCATTAGGACGTGGCGTTTTTCCTTCTCCTCTGCATCAAGAGCGAGGTCTGGGTGAATGATCCGCGCGAGATTGTGGTACGCCTTCTTTGCTTCGGCGGTCGGAGCAAAATCTAATAGAGCATTTGCCGCGTCCTCGGCCGCTCGGGCCGCAGATTCCTCGGCACGCCGCCGAAGCTCCTCAGCCTTTTTCTTGATCTCTTCGTCGTCGGGGACAAGCTTGTATTCCTCTTCCGCGATTTGTGCCTCGATCTCGTCGTGCTCGGCATACAGCCGGGCCACATCCATCGTGTACCGAGCCTCAAACCGCTGCAAAGCCGCACGCAGATCCGCCATGTGCTCTTCGCGGTCAGCAAGGCGATCCTTGAGCCGGTCGAGAACGCGGAGCTTTTTGTCGAGTTCGATCTTCTCTGGAGTCATAAAAAGTACGACAGACCGCCTGGTCTGTCGATCCCCTTCCGCTACCCATACCTCCGGGCCAATGATCTAAATGAACAGACCAAGCGGTCTGTTCTACGAGTAAAGATTCATCGGCTGCGTCAGCAGGGCGAAGGGGTCGCTGACGTTTAGGGCCTCGTGAACGAAAAAAGCTTCGCCGGCAGCAACGCCGATCAACGAGCCGTAGTATCTAGAGCGATTCTCTATCTCGTCGAGATACGTTTTGCTCGTCAGCATAGTCTCGGGCTCGTTCGAGTTCGGGTCGAAAAACTGCGAACGATGCGCCCGTATTGCATCCATCTTCGCATCTAGAAAATCAGAGATATCAACGATGAATGATGGCAGTACGCTGCGCGAAAACACATTGTGAGCAATGATCGGCGGCGGTATCTTGTCGTCCGCAGTTTCCGGATCGTAATTCCGCATCGCCACAAGCCGGGAACATTCACGCACGAGCGTCGCGATATGGTCATGGTCAGGATGGGTGTCACCTGATTGGTGGGTCAAGATCACACACGGCTTCAAACGCCTCAGAGCAAGAACCATCGCCGTCCGCTCGACATCGGTCACAAAGACGTGCCCGTCCGGCAAACCAAGATTGTCACGAACATCGAGCTCCAATATCTTCGCCGCCTCTTCCGCCTCGATCGCACGCCCCTCGACCGTTCCACGTGTTCCCATCTCGCCACGTGTCACGTCCAAGGCACCGGTTCGGTAGCCTAGCGATCTCAGCTTCAACATAGTGCCGCCGACCGACAGTTCGAGGTCGTCAGGGTGCGCGAAAACAGCGAGAATATCGACTTGGCTCATCGGTCTAATTTACCACAGGGGTTTGATACTATTCACGTATGAAGCTAACTGTTCTCGGTTCAGGCACGTCGATCCCGCATCCTCGGCGTACGAGTTCAGGGTATTGGCTCGAAACCAGCGGCGGGAGCATTTTGCTCGATTGCTCGGCCTCGATCGGTTCCCGAATGGCCGCGAACGGTCTCGACTGGCCGAATT
This sequence comes from Acidobacteriota bacterium, assembly GCA_031408595.1. Classification (GTDB taxonomy): domain Bacteria; phylum Acidobacteriota; class Blastocatellia; order Pyrinomonadales; family Pyrinomonadaceae; genus OLB17. The sequence continues at coordinate 8,834 of JANNWQ010000141.1, forward strand.
TGAACGCGATCTGGATCTCGCATTTTCATCTCGACCACGTCGGCGGCCTCGCACCTCTGCTGGCGGGAACCAAACACGCTGCACAGATGAGGGAGCGGACAAAGCCGCTACGCATCTTCGGCCCTCAAGGTTTGAAAGAACTTATCGACGCCTTCAGCGATGCTCACAACTACCGCCTGCTCGAACAGCCATTCCCTGTCGAGATCGTCGAGATCGAGGCTCTCGAACCTTTCGAGGTCGTGAACGGAGTCGAGGCGACCGCGATGAAGACGCCGCACACGCCGGAGAGCCATGCCCTTCACATCCGCGACGGCGAAACGACGCTAGTCTTCTCGGCCGATACAGGTTTTGACGAGCACCTCGCCACGCTGGCCAACCACTGCAATCTCTTCATCCTCGAGTGCACCTTTCTCCGCAACAAAACGACCGACAAACATCTCGAACTCAGTGAAGCGATCCACCTCATCCGCAAAGCAAAACCAAAACGCGCGATGCTCACGCATTTTTATCCTGAGTGGGATGCCGTTGATTTTGAAGAAGAGGTAGCGAAATTCTCACCGATGTGTGAGGTGATCGAGGCGACGGACGGACTGGAACTGACGCTGTTGCGGTAGCCAGAGTAGGAACTTTAAATACGAATCGACACGAAAAAACACGAATCAGATCTAATTCGTGTTCTTCATTTGTGTTAATTCGTGGCTAAACTCTTCTTCTAAGCCTTAGCATTCCGCTTCGCCATGTTCATCAGGTCGGCGGGCATCCATTTTTCGGTGACTTTGTCTTCGGCACCGGCGATGCCCTTGGTGCGGTTGCGCCAGTCTTTGGAAGGGTCGTCCTCGCGGCCGGAGTGTTTGGGGTAATTTTCGACCTGTTCGAGGCTGATGACGATGCCGAGGGCGATGTCGTTCCAGTCGTTATTCTGGATACCGCGTAGAACGACGGGCAAACCAGCCGTCCAATCTTCCTGAGGCACGATGTTGTCGTATTCGGGGATTGTCAGATACGCGGTATTCGGCAAAGCATTGCCGCTGAATTCGCTGACGATCTGAGCCTTAAGATCATTGATCGAGCCTGTCGGATTCGCGGTACGGATATCGAGTGCACGCCGGAAGATGTCGGAAACTGTTGGTTGGACGCTCATATTTGAAGACTCAGATTAGCATAGTTACAAGCGGAAATTAATTCGCCGACCAACTTTATTCTTGCCGTTTCGCATCTGAAAATATAGTCATTGAAAGCGAGGAATGTTGTCGATGAAGCTTTTTTCAGCGGTAATTATTTGTCTAATTGCATTTGCGTTTGCTTTCGGGCAGAACGAACAGGCTCCGATCGTCGAAAAGAACATAACTTACAAGGATTGGACCTACAAGAACATTCGGACAGGCGAGGATTTCAATCTAAGACAGATCACGGACGGCAAGAAGCTCGTCATCGTCGTTTATTACGCACCTTGGTGTCCGAACTGGAAGTTCGACGCTCCGATGCTTATTCGGCTGTATAACAAGTATAAGGGACAGGGCCTCGAGATCGTGGGCGTCGGCGAATACGACCCGTTACCTTCACTAAAGAGCAATCTCGATTCCCTCAAGATACCGTTTCCGGCCGTTTACGAGTCCGACGAGCGCGCCGCAAAGCAAAAGACCTTGCACTACGAATATCGCCGCACGACCGGCGATGCACGTGGCTGGGGCTCGCCGTGGTACATCTTTCTTGATCCCGCCAAAATGGAGAAAAAAGGTGACGTTCTTGTGAAGAAAACTCACATCATCAATGGCGAAATGATCGAGGTCGAAGGCGAAAAATTCATCCGCGAAAAACTTGGACTTCCGGCTGTCGATGCAAAGGCTGTAGTTGGTAAAAATGGTGAGATCGAAGTATGCGATCCAACAAAACCGGCCGGAATGGCTTTAATTCGACCCTAAGAACTATTTGCCACGATTAACGGAGAAAACGCAGATTTCGGAATCATCCTTTCTGAGTTTTCTGCGTTGATCTGTGGCCAAAATTTCCTAGCGAGGTAACACGGCCAAGGTATCCGTGAGTTTCGCTGCGATGTACCTCAGCGGATCTTTCGCCGTGACGAACTTACCTGCAATCGCATAGTCCTCAGACCGTTCGACGAGTTCTGTGATTCCCTGAATATTTGGGAGATATTTTTGCAAGGCCGCCTTAGTGCGAAAGTCTGACTCCAGTGCTGACAATCCAATCCGAAGAGTACGGATAGCGTCGACAAGTCTCGTTTTGCTGGTCTCGATGCTGGCGGCGGTCTTCGCCGAAAGTTTGCCCGCTTTTCTATCGGCTTCAGCGGTCTCAAGGCCCTGGGCGATCGGGCCGAGCTTTGTGACAAAATCGTTCACATTAGAAAGTTGTATCTCAACCTTCTCGCGAGCCGCACGTACATCGAGCGGCGGCAACACCTTAACGGCAGGGACGGGCTTTTTCGGGGCCGGCTTTTTCGTAGTTTTCTTTTGTGCGGCGGCGGCGCCCGCGAGCGATAAGCCGGTGATCAAGATTGCAACGATTAGTTTTAGCGGCCTCATATAATGCCCTTCCTGTTCAAATACTCACAAAAATCTTATCATAGCTGTAATGCAACAGCGGTGTTTAGAGGTTCGCGCACTCGGCAGGGTTGGCTACGCAAACGCACTCGAGCTGCAAAAAGAGCTTGAGACCGAGGTCATAGCGGAGCGAAAAAGCGACTATTTGCTACTGCTCGAACACCCGCATACGTACACTCTCGGACGCCGTTCCAAGGGGGATGGCGTACTCGCGACGGCAGAAATGCTGAGCCAGATGGGCGTCGAGACTTTTGAGATAAATCGCGGCGGACGTGTGACGTACCACGGTCCGGGCCAGCTCGTCGGGTATCCGATCATCAGCCTTTCGCCTGATCGCGAGGATGTGCATCGATACGTTCGCGAGATCGAGGACGTGCTGATCCGCACGATGGCTGATTTTGAGATCGACGCGTTTCGGATCGAGGGATTGACCGGAGTTCACACCGTCGAGGGCAAGGTCGCGGCGATCGGCGTACATCTCAAGCGTTGGGTCACGACGCACGGATTTGCGCTAAATGTGAACACCGATCTGAGCTATTACGATTCGATCATCGCCTGCGAGGGCGAGCCGGTAACGTCGATGGATCGACTGCTGGGACGCGAGATCGAGATGACCGAGATCGAGCAGCAGATCGAGGCGAATTTTCGCGATGTTTTTGAATACGAGTCCGTCGTGACGAGCGTTGTCGCCGCGGACGCAGTAAGTGTTTGAGGTTTATATGAAGAAGTATGTTTTTTTACTTTTTGTTGTAGCGATCACATCCGCCTGCGGTGGATCGGGAACGGGCAACAGTGCGAACTCTGCAACATCTGACGGGTTGAAAACGGTTGAAAGGCCAAAACGCATTGCCTATCAGATGGCAACCCGCGGCGAGCAGGACGCTGCTTCCCCGACACTAAAGATCATCGAACCGGCGGCAAATGCCACGATCAACGGCGCGATAGTCAAAGTAAAGCTCGAGATCTCAGGCGACCTCAAGGGCTACAAACCGCACATGGATATGGAAACCAAAATGGGCAACCACATCCACGTCATCCTGGACAATCAGCCTTACGAGGCATTTTACAATCTCGACAGCGAGTTCGAACTTAGGAATGTGGCAGACGGAGAGCACACGATACGTGTATTCCCGTCAAGACCTTGGCACGAGTCGTATAAGAACGAAGGTGCGTTTCAAATGGTTAGATTTACCGTCAAGAACGGCGGCGATCCTAAGAAGCCAACGACCACAGCAAACGGCAACACGATGGCTACGCCCGAGGGCAAGGACATGAAAATGAGCCTCGCCGGAAATGTCGATGCGACGAAGCCGCTGCTCACCTTTAGCCGTCCGAAGGGCGAATACAAAGACGACGATGCGAACGCGATCATGATCGATTTTTGGCTGGCAAATGCGAAACTAACCGGTGACGGCGGCGAGTATCGCGTAAGGTACTCAGTCGATAACGGTGAATCGAGATTCATCGAAAAATGGGAGCCGATATGGCTTACCGGCTGGGTCGCGGGTCGCCACGTAGTCGCTCTCGAACTAGTGGATAAGGACGGCAAGCCGGTCGACAACGGCGGTTATAATACGACTGTCAGGGATTTTATGGTTACGAAGTAGAGCAGGCTTTCCAGCCTGCTTGCTTGCCAACTGTAGAAAGGAAGAAACGCAGGCTGGAAAGCCTGCCGTACATTTTATGAGACGTGAAACTACATCGTGGTTCAGCCACAATCTTGGAATGGATATGCCGCTTGTGGCGTATGGTGAGGCGGGCTATCCGCTGTTGATGTTTCCAACGGCGGCGGCCGATTATCTCGAATACGAGCGGTTTTATCTTGTCGATTCGATCAAGGATTTTATCGAGGCGGGTAAGATCCGTGCGTATTCAGTCAACTCGGTAAACAAATACAGCCTGCTCAATCGAGAATCGCATCCCGGCTGGAAGGTGGAGATGTTAAACCGCTACGACAACTACATCATGGACGAGGTGCTGCCGCTGATTCGCAACGAGTGCGGCAGCGACGCCAAGCCGCTCGTCACGGGTGCTTCACTAGGTGCATTTCTGGCGGTCAATACGTATTTCAAACACTCCGATCACTTTCGCGGTGTGATCGCGATGAGCGGCAGTTACGACATTTATAATTATCTGGATAAGGGCTATTACGATGACAACGTCTATTTCAACAATCCGGATATGTACCTGCGGCATCTGAACGACGACTATCACCTGCCGCGTCTGCGTCAGGCAGACTCGATCGTCATCGTCACCGGACAAGGCTCGTACGAAGCCCCGGATCGCAGTCGTGAGTTCTCTGGATTGCTGCACTCAAAAGGCATCCCGCATCGCCTCGACGTCTGGGGCCACGACGTAAACCACGACTGGGTCTGGTGGCGTCGTATGCTACCTTTTTACCTTGGTGAGTTCAGCAAATAACCCTATCGTGCGACCGAAACGCTGATGTGCGATGCATTGGCGTTTGAGCGATAGATTCGCTGAGTCGCCGGTTTGAAATCGGCGGCCGCTGCCTTAAATATATTCGGCACAAAGGTTTGCGGGTTTCGGTCGTACAGCGGAAACCACGTACTCTGCACCTGAACCATTATCCGATGGCCTTTTTTGAAGGTGTAGTTTTGTCCGCGCAGATCAACAGCAAATTTTGTCGGAGTATTCGATTTAAGGGCCACGGCCTTTTCAAAGCTTTTGTGATATCGCCCGCGGAATATCTCACTCGCGACCATTAGCTGATAACCCGCCATCCGCTCCGGCTGAACATCGCCGGGATAAACGTCGATCAATTTCACCACCCAATCGCTGTCTGAACCGGACGTGGCCGCAAATATGTTTGCCATTACATCGCCCGTGATGGTAACGTCATCAGCCAAAACCTCAGTCTTCCACGAAAGCACATCTTTGCGATCGGCGAGAAAGCGTTGGTCATCAACAAGCCATGCTCCCCAGCTCGAACCCTGAGTGTATGTAGCAAGAATCGGAAGTTTGCGATACGGCACTGGATCGGTCGGATCGGAAACGTATGTGTCGTATACCGCGTCGCCTTTCGCTTGCTCGGGTTTCTCAAAGCCGAGTTTGCTGCCAGCGTGTAGATAAAGTTCCCGCTTCTGGCCGTTATTTGGCGACCAAGAGTCGTAGGTCATCCACTTATTCGAACCGGACTGGAATACGGTCGCCTCGGCGGGTGTGAAATTACCCTTATCTTTCAACAACTTGGCAAAGAAAGGTGCCTGGATCTCTTTCCTGAAATATGTGCCGGTATCGCTTCCAAAATCCATCGCTCCCAGCCGCCTCGCACGGCCGCCCCAGCCGCCGTGATTCCACGGGCCCATTACGAGCGAAACCTGGTCGTCGCGGTCGGTCATTTCGAGAGTCTTGTACATTGCGAGCGGGCCGTATAGATCTTCCTGATCCCACCAACCTCCAACGATTAGAGTCGGGACGCTCGTGTCTTTTAGATAGAGATTCGTCGCACGCGCCTGCCAGTAGCTGTCCCATGATGGATGCTCAAGAAATGCTTTCCACGAATGCGATTTGGTCGCGAGCTGCGGAGCGAGCGTCTGTAGCTTGCCAAGGGGCAAATACCATTCGTAGTTGTTCGGGTTGTCGAATGTGATGTCGCCGCTTTTTTCTGGCTCTCGAGCGGCACTGCCCACTCGTGTGCGTAGGTCTGGCGAAACGCTCCGTGATGCATGAAATCGTCACCCATCCACAGATCAGTAACCGGAGCCTGCGGCGAAGATGCCTTTAACGCCGGATGCGGATCGAGCAGAGCGACGGCTGCCAGCCAGCCCGGATAGCTCACACCGGCGATGCCGACGCGGCCATTATTTTTTGGCACGTTCTTTAGCAACCATTCGATCGTGTCGTATGTATCGGTGCTTTCATCAATCGACTTAGGATCGCGTTTGTCGCGAGGCGGACGCATCATTTCGAAAACGCCCTCGCTGTCTTCCCGGCCGCGAATATCCTGAAAGACAAAAACATAACCGTCTTTCACAAGTTCAGCTTTTGCGCCGTTCACTCGAGGTGAACTCCAACCCGCCACACCGTACGGCGTTCGCTCCATGTAAATCGGCAGATTCTCAGCCTGATTCTCGGGCGTCATTATGATTGTGAAAAGCCTGACGCCATCGCGCATCGGGATCATTGCATCCGTGCGTTTGAATACCACACGAGTGTCCGGTTGCGGCGTGTCAGAAATCTTCGTCGTCATGAACGTCTGGCCGCTCTGCCGCCAGATCATACCGACGACCCGTGTGCCCTCGCGAACGAATTCGGCCAAAGCGGGCGGTCCGGGCGGTTTCGTGAAGAACTTGTCCGCCGCTGACGGTACGATCTCGATCTTGTCCTGATTGGTCACACGCAGATAGAACGTCTCACCCTCGCGAAAGAATGAAAAGATCGTTCCGCCAAGATTTGCCGCGTCTTCGTATTGGCCTATAAAGGCGTCGAAGCTTCGCGGATCGATCTTGATCGCGGCCGGCGTCGGCGTCGGCTGCTGGGCGAGGACCGCAATGTTGAAAACGGAGATAGCGACGACGAAGAAAGCGAGACGTATTCTGTTCATATCTTTACGTATCAAAAGGTCTGTATGCAGTTAAATTGATTACGCGCGAAACCAATCTAAAGTTTCTCACCCGCTGCCGAAAAAATGCGGTCGCTTTGACACGACCGCAGAATCTATAAAACAAGAAAAGTCTGCTTACCCATCACCTTTCTTCCCTTTCCGTTTCGCTCCGTCAACCTTATCAGGCGGCGGGTCTGCTTTCGGTTTTGGCGTGGCTGCCGGAAGTATCGGCCTGACGACAGGCGGCTTATCGGGAGTCGTGTCCGGAGCCTTCGTCGTAGTGTCCGGTAAGGCTGGCTTGGTCGTATCCTCGCCGCTCCCAGGAAGAGGGCCGTTCGGGTCGATCTTAGTTCCAGGCGTAAATGTGATTCCCGTCTTGCGTCCCGCGACATCAGCCTCTTCTAGTTTTTCAAGTTCTTCGCGCTTTCTAAGCTCGCTTGCACGCTTTACCTCATTGGGCATCGGTGGTGCCTTGGGGAAGGCCTCTCGCTTCTTATCCTTCATGAACGGCACCATGAATGAGTTAAATATGGGCAAGGCCGTGCCGCCGCCTGTCATTCCGGCTCCTAGCGATTCTTTCCTAAGCGGGTTTCCCATCCAAACGCCGGTCGCGAATTTTGGCGTATAGCCGATGAACCAAACGTCTGTGTGATTGTTCACCGTTCCGGTCTTGCCAGCCAACGGATGCCCGCCCGCACTTGCACCGGGTGCGGTTCCGCCACCACGTACGACACCTTGCATCATGTCGACCATCGTCAAAGCGACATATTCGCTCATAACTTTTGACGAATTCCCGTCAAATTCCTCAAGCAAACTGCCGTCACGGTTGTACACTTTTCGAATAAGATGCGGCTGAACACGGATTCCCTTGTTAGGGAAGGCCGAGTACGCCGCGGTCATCTCAAGCAGCGATGCCTCTGATGCTCCAAGGGCTGACGGCAGGCTCGGAGCCATAGGATTAGAGATCCCAAATCGACGAACCATCTGCGCTCCCGCCTGAATGCCAACCTGCTCGAGCAAATGGACCGCGGCAATATTCAGGGATTTCGCTAATGCGATCTTCATCGGCACATTACCGTGACTAAGGCTGCCATCATAATTATGAGGTGACCAACCGCCGCGTTTGATCGGCGCTCCGCTGACGGTCATGTCCGGCGTCATGCCGTCCTCGACCGCGGCCGCATAAACAAAAGGTTTATATGCCGAACCGGTCTGGCGCAGTCCCTGAGTCGCATTGTTGAATTTGCTCGTATGAAAATCGTAGCCGCCGACCATGGCCGGTATCTCACCATTCTCGGCATTGATCGTGACGATCGATGCCTGAACCTCGGGCACCTGCATCAGCTCGACATCGAGCGTCCGTTTCTCTTTATCTACGCCTTTGACCAGAAACTCGGCGAGAAAGCCCGGTTTTAGTTCGTCCTTTGGGCGTTTCCCGCTGCGTCCCATTTTCGACGGACCAACAATAGCCTTGTAGCGGCCAAAGCGTACGCCGACCTCGTCGCCGCCCGGACTCTCCTTCATAACGAGGCCCTTGATATATTCGCCCTCGGAAAACTCGTCGCCGAACCAATCCGGATGCTTGAAATTCTCGAGCGTCCGGTTGATCTCTTTTTCGTCGGTAATCGGTTCGTCAGTGTCGGTTACGAGTATGTCCTTGTAATCCGAACGCCATGCCCTGCCGCGATCGTAGGCACGAAGCTTTTCGCGAATGACCCTCGTCGCGGCTTTTTGCGCCTCGACATTGATAGTTGTATAGACCTTGAGGCCGCCCTGAGCGACCCGTGTGGTGTATTTTTCTTCGAGATACTTGCGGACTTCCTCGATGGGATAATCCCACGCCGTCGATTTTGGTTGTGACTGGTAAAAAGCTGTCGAGGCAAGCTGGATCGGCTTCGCCTTGGCGGCATCGACTGCGGATTGAGAGTATTTGTCAGGAAAATACTTTGTCATCTGATCAAGCACGATGTCGCGGCGGGTACGGGCCTTTTGCATATCGCGAGTCGGCGAATACTCCGGCGACTTAGGAATTGCGGCTAAGAGAGCAGCTTCCTCAAGAGTGAGGTCCTTTACCGACTTGCCAAAATACGTTCGTGAACCCGCCTCAAAACCATACGCGCCTGCACCCAGAAAAACGTAATTCATGTACATCTCGAGGATCTGATCCTTGGTGTACAAGCGCTCTATCTGCAGTGCCACTGCCCATTCGTTGACCTTACGTGTGTAGGTCTTGTCTTTATACAGGAAGAGATTCTTAGCCAGTTGCTGCGTGATGGTCGATGCACCCTCGGTCTTGTCGCTAGTGAGGTTCTTAAACACAACGCCGACAATTCGGTACGGATCGATGCCGATATGGTCGCGGTATCGGTAGTCTTCGATCGCGAGCAACGCATCGGTGACCTGTTCGGGCACGTCCTGAATCTTGATCGGGATGCGTTTCTCGAGGGCAAATTCGGCAAGTATCGTCTCACCATCATCAGCGTAGATCGTCGTCACCTGCGGCGGTCGATAGGTCGCGAGGGCCGAGACCTCGACTGAGTAACGCGAGTTATTTAGATAGTACGATGCCAGTACACCGGTCAAGCCTCCGGCCGACAACGCCAGAACCAAGGCTGCCGCGAGAAACGTAAATCCCGAAAACCAACTCTTCGACGAGCCCTCGCCCACCGATTCCGTACTCTGAAACTTCTTTACATCTACCGCCATGACTTCTGCTCCTAATTCACAAACCGACGCAGCTTCACGCTGACCACAAATCCGATCGCGATGAACGTGGACAAAAGTGCCGTAAGTCCGGCGCTCATCAGCGGCAATGGCACACCTATCACAGGTAACACACCGAGTGCCATCCCGACGTTCATAAAAATCTGAAACGCCATACCACAAACAATTGACATTATAACAAGCATTCCGGCCCTGTCGGAAGCTTCGCGGGCCCCGGCAATCATTCGCGAAAGCAGCAAGGCATATGCTAGCAGAAGCGAAATGCAACCGATAAAGCCTGTATTCTCTGCCGTCACGGCAAAAATGAAATCGGTCTGAGGCTCCGGAAGAAACTTGAGCACACTCTGCGAAGTTTCTGTTTCGCCCTGAATACCGGCGATCCCGCCCTTACCGACCGTGATCGTGGATTGTATTGTGTGATAGCCATAACCACGCGGATCGACCTGATCGGGATTAGTGATCGCGAGAATACGTTCCTGTTGATAGCGTTTTATCTTTCCGGTCTCTATGCCGACGTACCATGCGGCGGGGATCATTACCGTAGTCGCAACAATTGCGAGAACAACGTACCGGATCTTTATCCCGGAGAGAAAAAACATAGTTCCCAATATCGGGAGATATGTGATCACCTGACCAGCGTCCGGCTCAAGCAGTATGAGGCCAACCGGGCCCGCGAATATCGCGACACCGACGAGCATCTCTTTAAAACTCAGATTCCCGCCTTTTTTTGCTCCAAAATATTTTGCAAGCATCAAAACCGTCGAGATCTTCGCAATTTCGGACGGCTGAAATTGCAGGCCGAATATTCTCAACCACGCTTTTTGACCGTTGACCTGTACGCCGAGCGGCGTGAGCACCAGAAGCAGAAGTATCAGCCCGATCACATAAAATATCGGTGCCGAATCGATAAGCCGCCGGTAATCTGAGAACGAGACGACCACAAACGCCACCAACGCGATCACGATACCGTAGATCTGCTTGGTCCAGTAACCCTCACTCGGTATGGCGTTATGTATCTGCCAGACACCAAACGCAGAGATGGCGAGCGCAAGAAAAGCGGTCAGCCAATCAAAATCTCTTAGGTCGCGTTTTTCGGGAATAGCTACCATTTGGTTAGTTCGTTGAGTATATTGAGTTTGTTGAGTTCCTTGAGTTATCTATCAGAAATCAATTTCCTAACGAACTAGATACACTCAATCAACTCAACGAACTCAAGAAACTACTTAAGAGCGACCTCCTTCGGCTCATGGCCGGGACGCTTAGCTATATAAGATTCGTAAACGCCCTTTGCTGCTGGTGCGGCAAAGCTACCGCCGAAGCCGACGTTTTCGATCAGTGCAATAACCGCGATCTCGGGCTTGTACGCGGGAGCAAAACTGACAAACCAAGCGTGATCCTTCTTGTCGCCAACATCCTTACCCAGGGCGGCAACCTGAGCGGTTCCTGTCTTGCCCGCAATCTCAAAGTCCGGAATACGGATCGCCCCTGCGGTACCGCCGCCATTGACTACGCCCCACATTCCTTTGATCACGACGTCCCATTGATCCGAAGTTGCCTCGATCAGTCTCGGCTCAGGATCCTTGTATCCAAAGCCGGCACGCGCCGGAAAGTAATCGCTATTCCCCTCAGTACCAATGGCCGCGATCGGACGAAACTCGCGGAGAAAATGTGGCGTGAACATCTGTCCCCGCATACCGATCGCCGCGACGGCGTGCAGCATCGAGATCGGCGTGACGACGACCGTATCCTGGCCGATACCAGAGTAAACAGTACGAATATCGCTCCATTTGCCTTCATTTTTGATAACTGACGGCATCCAGGATTTAGGCGTCTGCGGAACTTTTTCATTCGGCAGATCGACACCCGAGCGTTTGTCGAAGCCAAATGTCTCGATCATCTGTATCACGCCCTCGATCTTCATTTTTAGAGCGAGGCGATAATAGTAACCGTCGCAAGACTTTGTGATCGCATAACTCAAGGGCGGTGAACCGTGGCTACCCATGCAACGCGTGAACTTATTGCCGATGGTAATGCCTCCGCCGCACACGAGATTCGACTTTTCAACCGTGATTGCTCCCTGCTGCAACCCGGCGACCGACTCTGGGATCTTCCACGTAGATCCTGGAGGATAGCGTCCCTGGATCGCCCGGTTAAGGAGGGGACGCTTCTCGTCCAGAATATATCCGGCGATCGCCTTTCTTCCCTCCGGGTTCGAACTGCCGCGAATAAAGACATTCGGGTCGAATGATGGCGCTGATGCCATGACCAGCACCTCGCCATTGTTCGGATCGGTCGCAATGATCGTACCGCGTTTGGTCGGCGAAGCGGCAAGTTTCTTCTCCGCCTCAAGCTGAAGATCGAGGTCGATCGTCGTTATAAGGTCTTGTCCCGATTGCGGCTGGACGACCTCAAGCTCACTCTGAACACGCCCTCGGCTGTCAACCAATACCTTGCGGTATCCCGGACGGCCGCGGAGGTATTCGTCGTAATACTGTTCGATCCCACCTTTGCCAATGATGTCGCCCGCCCGAAATCCTTTCTCCTGATATTCCGGATCCTCAAGCTGCTTAGGGCTGATCTCGCCGACGTAACCGAGGACATGGGCGAGCGTCGTTCCGAGCGGATAAAACCTTTGCGGCTGTAGCTCGACGCGAAGCTCGGGAAACTCGAGGCTATGGGACTCGACCCAGGTAATGTCGCGCATATCGACATTTTCCTTAAGGACCATCGCTTCAAATTCGTTCTGCCCCTTGATAAGGTTGAGTCGCTCGATTACAAATTGACGGTCGAGATCGAGCCCTTTTGAGTAATCATCGACGCGATCTGCGACCTTGATCTTCTTGAGCGGTTCGTTCGATAGAACTACATTGTAAGTCGGCCGCGAATCAACGAGCAGACGCCCGTAACGGTCAAAGACTGCACCCCGCGGGGCAGGTATCGGGATAAATCGAACCCGTTGGCTCTCGGCCCGGTCACTATAGTAATCACCCTTCACTATCTGCAGGAAGTAGAGCCGTACGCCGAGTAGCGTCAGCAGGAGGAACGCCAACACCTGTATTGTGCCGACGCGGGCTCCGAGGTTTTGTACGTGATCGCCGATCTTCATGAGCTTTATTTATTAAGTCGTATAGGGTTACGCCGCCGGGTTTGTCGTCGGGGAGCAAACACTTCTCGCTTACGCCGAGGGCCTTTTTCGGTAGCGAAGTTTTGCATCATCAGATAAATGAGCGTACCGACGATCGTAGTCCCGATCAGCGAATACGCCGCTGTCGTAAGCAGATCTCCCGCAGGCGGCTGCCCAAACAAACGGTGTAATCCAACATAGATCAGATCATCCAGTAAACACGCGCCTGCTATGACGGGAATACGAAGCAGAAGGTTGTCCATGTAGACCCGCCTTGCGATCTCAGAAACTATATATGCGAGAAGGGTTTTCGAGAATCCATTGGCGCCGAGCAAACCGCCGCTGAGGGCATCAACGGCGATGCCCGAGATCGTGCCAAAAAGCAATGCCCTGATCGAATTCCGCTGGAGCGCGGCATACACCACAATGATTAGCGGCAGATCGATATACGCCAGCGGTTCTGCGACATTTCGCAGCGTCCACTGGAGCAGGATCGCGATGATCATAGCTATTGTTAGGCGTACACCTTCCATTTACTTCTTCGGTGCCTCGCGCAACGCATTTGGCAACTTTTGATCAAACTGTATCTTCTCGGGCGGTTCGTACATAAGGATTCCAACCTCTTGCATCGAATTTAGCCTCGACGCCGGACGGATCTGTATTACGTGCGGTGTGGTCGCTGAGCCCGATACGACGTTTACGATATCACCAACCTTCAATCCGGCAGGATAGATACCGTCCTGGCCGCTCGTAAAGACCGGTTGCCCGACCTGCACATCAATAATGCCGGGCACATACCTCATCTCGAGCAGGTCGCTCTTGCCGGTGCCTCCGACGACGCCGAGAGCGTTCGATTCACCGATCTGGCCGATGACGCCACCCAAGCCCGATTTATTTCGCGTCACGAGATCGATCTGACAAGTCAGTGGACTGGTCGACGTCACACGTCCGATCACACCTCCGCCATCTACCACCGGCATATTGACCATGACTCCATCTAGACTGCCGCGATTGACAATCGACGAGTCAAACCAGATCGATGGATCACGGCCGATAATACGAGCCGTCAGGACTTTGTATTTGCTTTGCTCTTTGAGGTCGAGCATCGACTTGAGCCGTGTATTCTCCGAGGCGAGATCTTGCTTTTGTTTTAGCTCGACCTCTAATTCCTGAACACGCTGCTTTAAAAGATCGTTGTCGCTCTGGGCGCTGCGGAGATTTGAGATCGATTCGAAATAGTTGGCGACACCCGCTGTAACGGTCGTTACAGGTGATTGAACAAAATCAGCTGCCGTTTGCGTCCACTCACGAATAACCCGCTGGCCCGTAGTGATCTCGCGAGCCTCAAACGCCATCAGGACAAAATTGGCCAAAAGCAAGGCGATCATCAGCCAAGGGGCCAACCGCCAGACTTCCGTTTGACTACGCTCAACCATCTCTTTGAGTTGAGAGTCTTGAGTCTTGAGTCTTGAGTCAGATTTTGCATCTTTGACTCCTGACTCCTGACTCGCGACTCGCGACTAGCTGCCTGTCATTAATGAATTATCCCACTTAACGCGCTTCAGAAGTTCGAAATCTGAAAGCATTTTACCCGTTCCGAGCACAACCGATGAAAGCGGATCGTCCGCGACCACGACCGGAAGCCCAGTCTCGATCATCAGGCGTTTGTCGAAATTCTTAAGAAGAGCGCCGCCGCCGGTGAGCACGATGCCGCGTTCGACGATGTCGGCAGATAGTTCAGGTGGAGTACGTTCGAGAGCAACGCGAACCGCGTTGATGATCGTCGCGATCGAGTCGGAAAGGGCTTCGCGGATCTCTTCGTCGGTCATCGTGATCGTCTTGGGGATGCCCTCGATCAAATTACGTCCACGGACATCCATGGATAGAGGTTCATCGAGCGGGAATGCGCTACCCAACGCTATTTTGATCGCCTCGGCGGTGCGTTCGCCGATGAGAAGGTTGTATTTGCGTTTGATGTACTGCGTGATGGCCTCGTCCATCTCGTTACCCGCGACGCGTACAGCGCGCGAGTAAACGATGCCTGAAAGCGATATGACAGCAATGTCTGTGGTTCCGCCGCCAATATCGACGACCATGTTGCCGTGCGGCTCAGTAATCGGTAGCCCGGCTCCGATCGCAGCGGCCATTGCTTCCTCAACGAGGTAAACCTCAGATGCCTTAGCTCGGTATGCCGAATCTTCCACCGCACGTCTTTCGACCTGCGTGATCTCTGACGGAATCCCAATGACGACACGCGGACGAACCCATGATTTACCGTTGTGAGCCTTTCGGATAAAGTGCTGAAGCATCTTTTCCGTGACCTCAAAATTGGCGATCACGCCGTCTTTCATCGGACGGATCGCAACGATATTGCCGGGCGTACGACCAAGCATCTCTTTCGCATCGCGGCCTACGGCCTCGACTTGATTGGTAACCTTGTTGATCGCAACGATCGACGGTTCCGAAACAACGATCCCGCGTCCTTTCGCATAAACCAGCGTGTTCGCGGTGCCCAGATCGATCGCCAGATCGCTCGAAAATAAACTAAATAAAGACTTAAATGCCATTCTGAGTAACTCTTGTAGATAAAATATTGTAAATAGAAATCGTGTTTAACGGAGTGATTTTTCGGACTCCAAATCATTCATCTGGAGCCGTGTAAGAAGACACCGTCGCCCAAAACATCTAACCTAACAGCATACACTTATTTCATAGCATTTTTCTACCGGAATCACAGCAAATTCTTTGCGCAGAGCGAAAAAAAATGTGGCTGGAAGAAAACCAACCAATTTGCACAAAAAGGCAGCTCTTGCGAGCCGCCTTTTTGGTTAGGGGTTGTTGGTCGATGGTCGTTTGTTGACCATCGACCTTGTGGTTTATTATTCCTGGCCGGTGAAGTCGACATCTGTGAGGGTGTCGATGACCTGGACAATGCGTGGGGCGAAACGATATCTTCGCGACTGGACAGTCATGACGATGCTCGAGCCGGCCTCGACGCCTTCGAACGAGTAGTAGCCGAAGCTGCTGGTCCTAGCCGTTCTTACCACACCCTGAGCATCGGTCGTCGAAACGGTGACGTTTGCGAGACCGCGGCCATCCGGTGTCATTACTCGACCGGAGATCTCGACTCCTGCCGCAGTCGGCGCCAACACGTTCACATTGCCATTCTCGGTTATAAACGCCAGTGAATTGGCATTGAGATCCGAGATGCTTTGTCCAACGGGTGTATTGCCGAAGGTAACTGGCGTCCGGCCGCTCGGAGCGTTCTGCGCGATAGTGAAACGCAGCCGCACGACCTGTCGCGCCGGAGGCGAACCCACAAACGTATTGCTTGAGTCGATAAGGAAACCGATCCTACCCGACGCTGCCTGCATAGCGTTAACAGTCAACGACGTTCCCGCCGGTGCGCCTGCACCCAAGGTGACATCGGTATTCGCACCAGGCGAACTGACACCGCTGATGCTCAACCTTGTTGGGTCGAAACTTACCGACGCCTGGACGGCTGCTTCGTTAGAGAGCGAGTCGAGTTCAATATCGACGAAGACCGATGATCCCGCAGCGCCGCTTGCACTTACGATACGCAAGATGCGGCCTGCACCTCTTTCGGTTCCGAACATGCCCTTAAGCATTTCGAAGATCCGGGTTGCTGCCGGTCCCAATGGCCCACCCACGGTCTGGGGAGCATCAAGTGCGGTCGCGTAGCGCCGGGTCTGTATGACATCGGACGCGTTTAATGACCCATCACCCTTTGTCGCCGCTGGAGCGTCATCGGCACGTTGGTACTCATTGAACGCCGGGTTAGGCGTGTCCAAGTTGGTAACAAAGCGTCGAACCTGCACGACGTCGGGGGCCGTAACCACTCCATCACCCTGGAATCGCGGAGCTACGTCACCCTCAATCCCACTGCCGACTGGAGTAGGCGATGCAGTCGGTGTTGACGTAGGCGTCGACGTAGGCGTGGCTGTTGGCGTTGCGGTTGGTGTCGACGTAGGTGTCGAAGTTGGCGTCGACGTAGGTGTTGCTGTCGGCGTTGGTGTTGCTACAGGTGCGCACTTGCCGCTGCTGCCTGCACCAAATATAGCCGCGACCTCCGCGTCGGATATTGCACGATTGAAAACCTCTACCTCGTCCAGAATTCCATCGAAGTACTCATTTCCCTGTGAAGGGCGATGACCGAGATACATATCGTAGCTCGTCTGCGGTGTAATGCTACCCATATTTACAACGGTCGCACTTGGAACCGAACCATTCGCACCGACGGGTACGGCTACACCGTTAACATAGATACGGGCTTCACCCGTTGTTCTGTTATAGGTGAAAGCGACAAACTGCAGCACTCCCTGAGT
>JANNWQ010000142.1:0-7941 GCA_031408595.1 Acidobacteriota bacterium
AATTCTTCGTGAGCGTATTGACGCTGATACGCACATCTTCCGTCGAGGCGAAAACATTAATAGCCGACCCAAGCTGGTCGATCGCCTCTTCAAGCTGCTGCGGCGTCTTTTTCTGGGTGCCCTGCGTCATCATTCGGGCCATCATATTCGCAACGCCGACCTTGTTCATATCGTCGAGCAACTGGCCGCCATCGATGACGATCTCAAACTGAACGAGAGGTACCTCGGTGTTCTGAATGCCGTAAACGCGGAGACCGTTTGCGAGTTTTTCCTGCCAAAGTGCAGGGATCTTGACGACCGGAGCTTTACCGTAAGGAGGTTCCTTCGTGCGATCGAACGACGACGGTGTGCGGTCGTACTTAGCCTCGATCGTCGGATCGACCGCGTCTTCCGCACCCTGGACGATCTTTTCCTCGACAACCTCAGCTTTCTTAGAGCCTTCGAGGGCTAGCTCTACCTTCCCTTTGGGCACAAAACTCGTCACTACGTAATTCTTGCCTTTAATGTACTTAGCGTAAACACGCTTTACGTCAGCAGGTGTGACAGCAAGAATCCGAGCAATCTCTTTCTCAGCGATCGCCGGGTCGTTTGCAAAAATATTGCCCTGAGCGAGTTGCTCCCCTTTGCCAAGCACATTCGAAAGCGAATTATAGAATTGTCGCTCCTGTCCGGCCTTGATACGGCTCAGGTCCGTCACCGAAATACCATCACGCTCAAACATTGCGAAAGCTTCATCGACCGCCGCAGAAACCGCATCGAGATCCTTACCCGGGAACGCCCGCACCGAGAGCTGCATATCGCCAGCCAACTCCGACTCGCCATTGAACATACCAACGTCCGACGTAAACTGCTTGTCCTCAACCAAGACTTTGTAAAGAGGTGCTTTTTTACCATTGGACAAATAGTCAGCGAGGACATTCAACGGATACGAGTCCGGATGATACTGTTCGACCGTCGGCCACGCTCTCGTCAATTCCGGCAGTGTCGCGTAGTTATCCTCGTGATAAAGCTTGATCGTTTCCTTGACCACACCCGCACGCTTCGGCTGTGGAGCGGATTCGGGCCCCCGCTTGATCTCGGCGAAGTACTTCTCAACCCATTTCTTTGCCTGCACGGTGTCAAAATCACCAGCGACGACGAGCGTCACGTTATTCGGCACATACCAGCGACGATAAAATTCTTTCACGTCCTCAAGCTGAGCATTCTCCAGATCTTCGAGCGAACCGATCACCTGCCAATTGTAGGGATGGTCGGCCGGATAAAGAGCCTTGTCGATAACATACGATGTGTGGCCGTACGGATTGTTATCAACACTCTGCCGCTTTTCGTTCTTAACAACCTGCTTTTCCGGTGCCAATACCGCGTTGGTTACCGTGTTGATGAACCATCCGAGTTTGTCCGCCTCGGCCCAAAGCATCTTCTCAAGAGCATCGTTCGGTACAGTTTGCAGATAGTCTGTCCGGTCGCGGTTGGTCGAACCGTTCGCCCCCGAACCGCCGATGCGGGCAGTCATCGCATCAAGCCCGCCTTTGCCGAGATTTTCCGATTCTAGAAACAGCAGATGTTCAAAAAGGTGAGCAAAACCCGTCCGCCCGGCCTTTTCCCGCGCCGAGCCAACGTGAGCCGTGATCGAAACCGCGACCACCGGATCACTGCGATCCACGTGAAAGATCACCTCGAGGCCATTAGGTAAGGTGAATTTCTCAAAGTCGATCTTCAACCCGGCGTTCGAAGCCTTTTGGGCTGGCGCCATCGAGGCGAACAGAAATGTAACGACAAAGAGTGCTTTTAAGAGTTTCATAGTGCAGATATTACGGCTTTTTGACTGTATCTGTTTCAGAATCAGTGACTTAATTATCGATCACCGGCTCCTGCTTGCGGGAGCGTCGCCGTTCCGCTTTCCATTGTTTTCGCAAGGCTTCGACGTCGAATTTGCGTCGCGTACCGTCTCGCATATTCTCGACCTCGTGCTGTACGCGGGCCGCGACCAACCGATACGCTTCAGTGTTTGGAACGCCTTCGGTCATGGCTTTTAGTTCATCATATTCAAGGAAGGTGCCGACCTTCGCACCGACTTTCGCCCCAAGGCTCTTGCCTTTTGGAATGATCGTTCCCTTCGGAAACGCATCGTACGTGCCCCAGATGTAGATCGGCAAAATTCCGATCTTTTGGTTCAGAGCAAGGTAGCCGATGATCGGTTTGAACTCGGCGATCTGCCCGGATTCCTGCCGGCCGCCCTCCGGGAAGATGAGGGCGTTGTAGCCATCGTTCAATATCTGCGTTACATGACGTAGCGATTGCCGCAGGCTTCCTGTACGTTCGATCGGCACGAGCGTCGTGAAGTTGTTCATGTACGCACGCTTATATTTCGTGTCGAACCAATAATCCGCCGCCGCAACCGCGACCGTTTGCTCAGCCACGCCCTTGCCCAACGCTTTCTTCACAAGTCCGGTGTCAATATGCGACGTATGATTCGGCGCGACGATGAAATTAGCATGCTGCGGCACATTGGCCTCGCCCTCGATACGTGTATTCAGAACGCCTTCGTAGAGCGTATCGGTCGCGAGATCAACAGCGGCATTGCCGATCCGACGAATGATAGAAGGGATGAAAATTTCCTCCTCTTCCTTCTTCTCCTCTGCCTTTGGTTCATCCGCAAGTTTCTTCGATTTATCTACTCGCTGGACAGCGGTCAGCAGTTCGCGTACGGACTGAATCTCATTCAGGGTGTCCGGTGACAAGACGCGTCCGCCAGCATCCTCGACCGCCGCCTGTAACTCGACGAACATCAACGAATCAAATCCAAGATCTGCGAGTTTATCCTCGACCGCGATGTCCGACAGCGGCCTGTTCGACACACTCGCGACGACCTTGCGGATCCATAGCATGTTGTCATCGCCCTTCGCATCGACCGTCGTTTTCGTTTTAGATTTTGAACGGTCTTCAAGAGTTTGCAGCATCTCCACGACCTGTGGTCGCTTTACTTTTCGGGTTGCGGTACGCGGCAATTCGAACGGCGTGATGTGCAACACTTTCACCCGTTTGAAGAACGCCAACCCCGCTGAAACCTCTCGAAAATGCGTCTCGATCTGCTTGTTCACTTCGCTGCGGGATAGTGAGATGTCGTGTTCGTAATCAGGCACAACGAGTGCCGCGATCTTCTCGCCGCCATCCTGATCCGGCAGGCCGACCACACTCATCTCTTTGATAAATGCCGACTTACCATAATGATCCTCTATCTCGTCGGGATATATATTCTTGCCGTTCGAATCGATGATCACGTCTTTCGAACGCCCGACGATAAAGAGATTTCCGTCCTCATCGAGCCGTCCTAGATCGCCCGTCTTGAGCCAGCGATCGGTCATCACCGCATCGGTCGCTTTTTCATTATTGTAATAGCCGACCATCACATTCTGGCCGCGGGCTATGACCTCGCCGACGCCGTTTTCGTCTGGCGACTCGATTTTCACCTCGACGCCCGGTAAAGGTTTCCCAACGCTGCCACGTAATAATTTATTGCCGGGACGTGCGACCGTAAGAACTGGCGAAGATTCGGTCAGACCGTAGCCCTCGAGTACCGTAAACCCGAGCCCATGGAGGTCTTTTTGGACCTTCTCGCTCAGTGCCGACCCGCCCGATATCAGATAACGCATCTTCCCGCCCATGCCTTGGTGAATCGGGAAAAAGACGATCGGCCCAAGATTGAACGGCGTGTTATCGCGGATCCAGGCGTTGAACTCGATCATATTGTCCGCCAGATCGGCGATCCAATCACCCTTTTCGCGAAGCCGCGTTTTGATACGACGATGCAGCATTTCCCACAATGCAGGAACGCCGACGAGGCCGGTGACATGACTGTTTTCAATCGTGCGCGCCAGATCTTCCGCGGTCAGTTCGTTGAGATACGTGATCTGCGTCCCATTCGAAAACGGGGTCAAAAATCCCGCCGAAAACTCAAACGTATGGTGCATCGGCAGCACTGATAAAACACCGTCCGTGATGTCCATATCAAGCACTGACGACAGCATCGAGATCATGTTGACGAAGTTCTTGTGCGACAGCATCACCGCCTTCGGCGTTCCTGTTGTGCCCGAGGTAAAGATTAGCGACGCGATGGCATTCGAATAGATCTTTGCCGGGAGCAAAGCGTTCCGTTTAGCCTCTTCCGTCTCGGATTTCATCTCAAAAACTGCATCGAACGTCCAGACCGCGACTTCCAATCCCGCTTCCTTCAATGCTTTGCCGATCTCCGGATTCTCACCGGCCAATTTCGGCGCAATCACAATAGCCGACGCCTCTCCCGCTTTGGCAAATGCAACGATCTCGTCCACCGTCGATGCCGGATCAATCGGTATCGCCGTCGCTCCTGCTTTCAAGATGCCGAAATACGTCATTCCCCATTCAGGCATGTTGTTTGAAAACAAGATCACGCGGCTACCGTTAGCGATGCCGTTCTTGGCACAAAATCCGGCTGCACGAAGTGTCAGTTCGTTTACGTCCTCATAAGTGTATTGCTCCTTCCGTCCATCGCGTTCGATACGCATCGCGACGCGGGTCGGGAAACGTTTGACCGACGTATCAAACAGATCGAGTAGATCCTTATACGTGTACGACCGCTTTTCTACGCCCTTCAGCTCTTCTTCGAGCGTGGGCAACACCCATTTTCGCATTCCAGGGAAATGGACATTCAGCCAATAGTCGTACCAATCCAGTTTCTCGGGATACCACGGAAGCAGATCTTTTTCCTTTTCTTTAATGACGGAATATAGAGCACGAACATTATCCGAACGATAAAGATAATTGTTGTCGATCATGAACGGTTTGAACATCGCAAACGCATCCATCGTTGCCTGCGTCGTTTCCTTAAAATTCTCGGTCGATTTCTTCAGATCCGAAATAATATTCCCGATCCGCCCGCCGCCCCAACGTGGATTTGCCCGGTCGAGCAAGCTGTCTGCCCGGCGCGCTAGCTTATTCAGCATCGGCGCGGACGCCAATTGATAGGTTCGGTTGGTCACCGTCTGCGTCTCGACCATTCCGGCGAGCTTATTGACGATCTTGTTGCCCGTTTCCTTTTCCTCAAAATGTTTGCGTTTGTATAAACCGACGAGTCCGACGATGCGCTTCATGTCGTTCGGATTCGAATCGCCGGACGAAGCCTGAAAAACGAGCGGCGGATTTGGATCGACCAACGCATTCATTGTGGCCGCGAGGATTGCCCCCGAAACCATATCAACCGGTATCACATCGAGGATCAGCTTTTCATTCACGGGAATAATAGGCTGACCGCGCAGTGCAATCAGGATCAGTGGGGCAGTCGTTGTAAAACCCTCATTCCAGCCCGGGAACGGATATGCCTGCGATGATTCTACGATGCTCGGACGGACCAGCGTCTTCACAATGTCATCCTGCGAAGCAATGATCTGCTCGGCGAGCGATTTCGAATACGTATAAATATTCGTCCAGCCCCAATACTCGGCACGCTCGGAACCGAGTTCGGTCGTGCGTTCGCGAACCCACATCTTGCGTTCGCGAAAGATGGCGGACTTCAATTCGGCTTCGTCGTCCGGATCGCGGCCTTCCTCGATAAATCGTGCGCGTGCCTGTTCGCGAAACTTCGCGTGCTGCACAGCATCATCGGCTTCTTGCCTCGCCTGCTCTGATAAACGAGCACAATCCTCGACCTCGCGATTTACATCAAAGACCGTCCCGACCAGCTCGTTCTTCCTCGGAAAATACCCGACGACCGGCTCATTCTCCCAGATCGGCCCGCTGCGTTTACCCGCAACAAAACAGGTCGAGACATGAACCAAACGAGGCTTCTTCATCATCCGCGCCATTTTGATGATATTGTTCGAACCGACCACATTAGTTCTCAATGCAGACTCAAGAGGCGGATTAAATGTCACATTACCGGCACCATTAATAATGATGTCGGTGTCACGCATGATCTTCTTCGCGTCCTTCTCATCGAGCCCGAGATACTCATTCCCGACATCGCCGTTAATCGGTATGACCTTCGACTTGATAAAATCCTCAAATCCGTTACCGTACTTCTCACGCAGTGGATCAAACGTCGGCGACGTCACGATCGACGTCCAAAACCGTATCTTCGACTCCGCCGCATCTCGCGCCCTAACGGTCGCATAAACCTTCCCGATATCCGGGAAATTATGCAGCAACATCGACAACGTAACCTTCCCCACAAAGCCCGTCCCGCCGATAAAGAAGATCTTCTTTCCCTTAAATATTTCTGTTGGTGATAGTTTCATTAAAATCTGAATCCGTACGCTTACCAGCCGGCACGCTTTTGTATTTCCTTAAATCGAGGATCCTTTCTCATTTCCTTCCAAACCGGGTCATAGTTTAGCCAGACGAGCCAGGAAGTAATTCCGCCACGATCGTCGATTTCCTTATCCAACCAACGAAGCGCTTCATCTCTGTTGCCGAGAACTTCATACACTGCCGCAATTCTGTATTCAACGACATGCTCGCCGCGTGCGTCCCGCTGCAATAGTTCGTTCAACAGTCCGAGGGCCTTTTCTTTCTGTCCAACCCTAGCGTACGCCACCGCGATCATCCCGATGCCGCCTGCATCGCGGGCCCGGTCAACGGCTTGGTATTTTTTTGCTTCATCAAGTGCTTCCTGAAACATTCTCTTAGCTCCGTAGGCGAGGCTTCGATAGAAATGCGCCAGTGGAGCATTTGGATCCGATTCGAGATATTTGGTGAGGACCCAGTCGTACTGTCCGGCCATGTAGCGTGGTCTGCCGGCATTGGTCAAGACAAAGTTTCGCGTATCATCATCGGCGAAAGCGATCGCCTTGTCGGCGTATTTAAAGGCGAGGTTGAACTTGCCCATTCCGCTCAGCAATTGCGAAAGGTAATGATTGGATCGTGCGTTTTTCGGGTCGATCTTTAACGCGGCTTCGAGTATCTTCTTGGCGCACTTGTAATCGCCATTGTTAGCCGCTACCTGATCTGCCAGTAAGTGCAAGCCGTCAATATTCGCAGGATCGAGTTCACGGCCCTTTGACAGATTTTCCCACGCTCGTGCCCGAGCGATCTTTCTGGGCACGCTCATGTAGCGTTGCGATTGCGTATGTGCCCGGGCGAGGAAGATATAGGCCGGAGCGTTCGTTGGATCGGTTCGAACTGCTTGTTCAAATAGCGAGATCGCCTTTGCAACGCTCTCGCCCGACAAAGAGCGCGTGGCGAGCTGTCCCTCCGCAACCAGTTTGTCCGAAGCTATCCGCTCGGCAGTCTTTTGGCCATTTGTTCTTGCTGCCGATTCTTGACCTGTAATCGTCGGACAACCTGCGGGAACTACTTTTTGTTGGGCGTTGACAGTTCCGCCTGAAGACGACAGTAGCATCAACAAAGCGAGTTTCCCCACAAAGCCCGTCCCGCCGATAAACAAGATCTTCTTTCCCTTAAATATTTCTGTTGGAGATAATTTCATTACTGTGGAATGCTTTCCTCAATTCCCGCACTGATCCTTATTCCCGAAATTGTCCGGCTCGCGACTCCAGCCTATTTGGCCGCGGGAGTTTCTGACCTTGACCCACCAGACGGCCTTTGGTTCGCTGATCTGACGAAAAACTGCCGTATCGAAGGTCTCTTCGGACGAGATCCGGCCTTTGAACCAAACTTTGTGAAAACCTTCGCCCTGATAGGTCAGCAGATAGATCTTGTCGCCCGGCTTAGCGGCAAAACGCCCGATCTTGGTTTGCTTTAGAACACGCACTTCGCCGGGCTGCGACGTGGTAACGACTCCCGTCAATCCCTTTACGCGTTCGCCCTTTCTCAAGCGAAATGCGATCGACGAACCATCGCTCATCGAAGATCTGATCGTCGTCGCCTTATCAACCGTCCAATCGCGATAGGTGCAGCATTCGAAAGGACAAGCTCCTTTATCGACAAACGGCATCGGCGGACGCG
>JANNWQ010000143.1:0-1791 GCA_031408595.1 Acidobacteriota bacterium
CATTGTGGCAGCCCCGCCTTGCGCAGCCCGGCAATGATATGTTCGAAGTCGGCGGCGATCTTGAATGGAAGCCGCCGCAGTTCAGATATTGACGCTTTCGGGAATAGATTGAGGTATTCCTGAAGGGCAAATTGCGCTTCATTGATACGGCCAAGCTGGGCGAGAGCGGCAATGAAATAGACATGCCCATGATACCAATTCCGATTGCGCTGAATGGATTTCTTCGCCCAATCGGCTGCGCGCTTGTAGTCGCCAGTGAGGTAATTTCCGAGCGCAAGTCCTGAATAGCGGAAGAAGATACTGGGATTGAGCGGGTCGGACCTTATGGCGATTTCGTTGTTGGTTATGCCTTCCTGGGAACGCCCAACATAGCAAAGCATAGTTCCCAGGCTGCCCCATGCGGTGGAGTAGTTGGGATTGATCTCAATTGCCCGCTCGAGTTCTGCAATGCCTCTGTCATGATAGCGGAGCGATACCAGCACGTTGCCAAGGTTCCAATGGGCATACTCATCCCAACTATCGAGTTGGACGGACCGTTCTGCTGTTTCGAGAGCCTTCGACAACGTCGCATCGTAGTCGGCCGCCGCAAGCATGTACGCTTGGTGGTAGATTGCGATTGACAGGCAGCGCCAGGCCGGACCGTAGCTCGCGTCGATTTTCAGTGCTTGTTCAGCAAGCTGCTTTGCATCGGCCAGAGACTCGTGCGTAAGTTCGTGAATTCTAGCCATCGCGCGATTGACGAGACCCCAACTGGTTATGTCCGGGCGGTTATGTCCGTGGATAGAGCTGCCCTCGGCCAGCATGATCTGCGTCTGCGTGGTCGCAACTACACTTCGCGTGATCTCGTCTTGCAAGTCGAAGATCTCAATCAATTCCCGATCAAATTTATCAGCCCAAACATGGTGGCCGGTGGTTGCATCGACGAGTTGCGCGGAAATGCGAACACGATGCCCGGATTTTCTAATGCTCCCTTGCAGGACATACCTGACACCAAGTTCCCGCGCCACCAATGTCACGGAGACGGCACGTCCCTTGTAAGCAAAGGTCGAGTTGCGCGCGATCACGAACAAACCGCTCACCCGCGAAAGACCCGTTATGATGTCTTCCGTCAGCCCGTCGGTGAGGTATTCCTGTTCCAGGTCACCGCTCAAGTTCTCGAATGGCAGGACGGCAATCGATGGCTTGCCTGGAACTGTCAATGCTGGACGCGGGCCCGGTTCGCTGCTGGCACCCGTTCCGACACGGTAAACCCGCACTGGCTTCGCAATGTTTTTGAGGGTGCGCTCGCCGAGATCGTCAAATGTCAACGCCAGCTTGCCGGTGACATGATCGTGCACGGTAGCTGAGACATAAACGCTGCCGGGTTCAGCCAGACCCTCTAGCCGCGCCGCCACATTGACGCCGTCGCCATAGAGATCGCTATCCTCGACGATGACGTCGCCCAAGTTGATGCCGATACGCAGGACGATGCGGCGTGTTTCCGGTACATTCTGGTTGGCCCCGGCAAAACCTTTCTGCAATTCGACCGCACACTGCACAGCGTCCACCGCACTGCCAAATTCCACCAGAACACCATCGCCCATCACCTTGACGACACGGCCGTTGTGCTGGGCGACCAGCGGAGCCAGCACATCGCGCCGCCGCGCCTTGAGGGCGGCCAGTGTGCCAGCCTCGTCCTGCTCCATCAGGCGCGAATAACCCACGACATCGGCGGCGAGGATTGCGGTAAGACGGCGTTGGGCGCGGGGGTCGGTCATTCCGGCAGACCGGCCCTGGCCAGACCGGCGCGGA
>JANNWQ010000144.1:0-3681 GCA_031408595.1 Acidobacteriota bacterium
AAGCAATGTCCGGCGGGATCGGCACCGTCTTTGTCTGGTACGAAGCGTTCGAAAAAACGCGTAACACCGAGATGGCAGCGATGTTTCCCGAATACACAGATTTTTTCGAAGAGGTCAACGCCAAAACCTATGACCTAATGAAGATCTTTGCCGACCGGCTCTACATTCACCCCGAGTTCAAAGGACGCAGCTCGATCAAAAAAGTGCTGCCAGTGCTCGTGCCTTCGCTCGATTACGGCTCACTCGGCATCAGCGAAGGCCTCACCGCGTCGATAAGCTGGTTTCACGCCGCTACCCGCTCGTCGATGAACGATGCTGAGAGGCAGAACATCTTTCAAAACTTGCTTGAATACTGCACGCTCGACACGATGGCGATGGTCGAGATCTACGATGTGCTCCGCAAGCTCTAGCTATTCATCCTCGACCTTGGGCAGAACGAAATTGTAAGTCACTATCCCCTACCCTTATCAGCCGAGGGACACTCGCGGTTGTCCGTTACGCTGTGATAAGCTACTCGAATAACTTCAAAGAACGAGCCTTATTACTCGTTTAGTAAGACAACACAGAGGCAAGATAGTAGAATTTTGATCTGGAGAGAATCTAAATTTTATGACCGATATCAATATTCCGTCGAGCGTTACTAACGAAGATCTGATCAAATTTGTCACCGAGGCTGTGCAGACGTGCAAACCGGACAGCGTTGTGTGGTGCGACGGTTCGCAGGAAGAGTACGACCGTTTGTGTCAGGAAATGGTCGATGCGGGCACGTTTATCAAGCTGAATGAGGAGAAGCGGCCGAATTCGTTTTTGGCGAGGTCGCACCCTTCGGATGTGGCTCGTGTCGAGGATCGGACTTATATTTGTTCGCGGGCCAAGGGCGATGCGGGGCCGACCAATAACTGGATGAACCCGCTCGAAATGAAGGCCATCCTGAAGAAGAAGTTCGACGGCGTGATGACGGGCAGGACGATGTATGTCGTGCCGTTTTGCATGGGGCCGATCGGTTCGCCGATCTCGCAGTTTGGCGTGCAGCTGACCGATTCGGCGTACGCGACGGTCAATATGCGGACCATGACGCGTATGGGCACGCAGGCTCTCGAAGCTCTCGGCGAAGGCGAATTTACACGCTGTCTGCACTCGGTTGGAATGCCTCTTACCGAGGGTCAGGCCGATGTCGCGTGGCCTTGTTCGCCGGATCCGAAGGACAAGTATATTGTTCACTTTCCGGAGGAGAACTCGATCGTTTCGTATGGCTCGGGGTATGGCGGTAATGCCCTTTTAGGTAAGAAATGCTTGGCTTTGAGGATCGCATCCACGCTCGGGCGTGCTCAGGGCTGGCTTGCCGAGCACATGCTGATCGTCGGTGTCGAATCGCCGGATGGCCGTAAAGATTACGTCTGTGCTGCGTTCCCATCGGCTTGCGGCAAGACGAATTTTGCGATGCTCATCCCGCCCAAGGCGTTTCAGGAAGAAGGCTGGAAGATCACGACCGTTGGTGATGATATCGCATGGATCAAGCCGGACGAGACCGGCAAGTTGCGTGCGATCAATCCTGAGAACGGATTTTTCGGCGTCGCTCCGGGCACGAATTATTCGACCAATCCGAACGCAATGGAGTCGATCAAGGAGAACACGATCTTTACGAACGTCGCTCTCACCGACGACGGCGACATTTGGTGGGAAGGCATGGACGGCGAACCGCCGGCACACGCTATAGACTGGCAGGGAAATGACTGGACGCCGGCGAGCGAGGTTAAGGCCGCACACGCCAACGCACGTTTTACAGCACCGATCACGCAGTGCCCTGTTGTTGACGAGAATTTTAACGATCCGAAAGGTGTGCCGGTGTCGGCATTCATCTTCGGCGGCCGCCGCAATAGTGTTGTGCCGCTCGTTCAGCAGTCGTTCAACTGGGCCTTCGGCGTCTATATGGCCGCGACGATGGGCAGCGAGATGACCGCGGCCGCATTTGGCAACATCGGCGAAGTCCGCCGCGATCCTTTTGCTATGCTGCCCTTTGCCGGATATCACATGGGCGATTATTTTGCTCATTGGCTCGATTTCGGACGTCAGATACCGGAGCCGCCGCGTATTTTCTCGGTGAACTGGTTCCTCAAGGACGAGGATGGTAAGTTTGCATGGCCCGGGTACGGCGAGAATATGCGAGTCTTGAAATGGGTCGTCGAGCGTGCTCGAGGTAAATCGATCGGCGTCGAAACGCCGCTTGGGTGGATGCCTCGGTACGAGGACATGGATTGGCGTGGGCTCGATTTTACCGAGGAGCAGTTTAACAAAGTGATGAACCTCGACCGCGATATGTGGCTCAAAGAGATCGCTATGCATGATGAGCTTTTCTTCAAGCTCTATGATCGCCTGCCCAAGGAAATGACCTTCATACGTGAACTGCTCGTCTCGAATCTCTGGCGTTCCCCCGAACTCGGCCTCGCCGCCCCGAGGATAGAACCGGAAGCGGTCAAGGCGGCGGGCTAGTCTCGATTGTAGGGTTTTGATCAAGGGTGGTTCTTTTGGAGTCGCCCTTTTCTCGTTCATACACTTTATGATGACTTCTGCTAGAATCAAGAGATCTGAAGGAGCAAATTAATGGAAAGTTTTCTGGGCCGTTATTCGACCTACATTTACGCGATCGTGAGAATCGTGACTGGCTTTTTGTTCATGTGGCACGGAACGCAAAAGCTCTTTGGCTACCCACCATCGCAGGGCGGAGGCGGTGAATTGTCTGCCTTTATGGCGATCGGAGGCGGAATCGAGTTTCTCGGCGGCATTCTGATAATGATTGGCCTCTTCACGAGCGTGGCGGCATTCATTTCGAGTGGAACGATGGCCGTAGCCTACTGGGTTTTTCACGGTACCGCCGCAGTCCTTCCAATTCAGAATCGTGGCGAGCTAGCCGTGTTATATTGCTTTGTTCTGCTTTATATTGCCTCACGCGGATCAGGCGTGTGGAGCGTAGAGTCAATGTTCAAGGGCAGTCGCACATCTGAAAGTTGATTTTGGTCAACTCTTTCCCCTAATTTACATCTAAGCTTTAGGTGCCTATATGCAGGATTTTACATCGACATTTGGAAATTCAGTAGCCGAGGCCGCACCGGTCGAACGGGCTGCTTTTATTCGCAGAACATACACGCTTCTAGCTGTCGCGATACTTGCCTTTATCGGCGTTGAGGCGTTTTTCTTCGCCACGCCTATCGCAGGGGCGATCGCGGGGCTACTGTTCAGCGGCGGGGCGATTGGATGGCTGGTTGTGCTCGGCCTATTCATGGGAATTTCATTTCTCGCTAATCGCTGGGCGGTTTCCGAAACATCTAGTGCGGTGCAATACGGCGGTCTCGCTTTGTTTATCGTTGCTGAGGCGGTGATCTTTGTCCCGCTGATCATGGTGGCCACTTACTATTCAGGCGATAATTCGGTACTCATCAAGGCCGGCATAACGACGCTCGGGTTGTTTCTAGGGATTACAACAACAGTATTTGTAACTCGTGCAGATTTTTCGTTTCTCGCTCCGATCCTCGCGATCGGCGGATTCGCTGCACTTGGATTTATCATC
Source organism: Acidobacteriota bacterium (assembly GCA_031408595.1). Classification (GTDB taxonomy): domain Bacteria; phylum Acidobacteriota; class Blastocatellia; order Pyrinomonadales; family Pyrinomonadaceae; genus OLB17. The sequence continues at coordinate 3,566 of JANNWQ010000144.1, forward strand.
GCAAGTGCGATCTTCGGATTCTCGCTCGGCAGTGTGTTTGCATTCGTGATGGTAGCTTTCGCCGGAACGGCGATCTTGTACGAGACATCAAACGTTCTGCACCGCTTTAATACAAA
>JANNWQ010000145.1:0-8572 GCA_031408595.1 Acidobacteriota bacterium
CAGGTGCAACTCAAATCGAAGAACGACAATTCACAGCGTAAAACTTTCCAGGCCGCCGGGATAAATCTCTCCGCGAACTCAGCGTCTTCCTCGGCGGGCTCTGCGTGAAACGCTTGATTCAGTTGGACTCAGCGTCTATTCCTCGCGTATTCTGCGGAGAAAAAGACGCATAGACCGCATAGATTTAGAACGGAGAAAACCTTTAGCCTAAGCCGACGCGTGAACACGAAGAAAGGCTGACCGGGCGGCTCCGATGATGCCCGCGTTGTCGCCGAGTTGACAGCGAACAACTGGAGCCCGCTTGGTTGCGTCCGGGTATGCCCGTTTTTGAATCTCTTCGGTGACATGATGAGAAAAAGCATCCCAACCGGCAGTCACGCCGCCGCAGATGACGAACATTTCGGGGTTCAACGTATTTGCCAATGACGCGAGTGTGATGCCGAGATATCGGCCCATCGTAGCAAAAACCATTTCGGCTAGTTCGTCGCCAGCTTGCCATGCTTCGTACACTTCGCGGGCATTCGCGACATTCATCCCGGCCTCGACGGCCATGCGAGTGATCGCTGTCGCTGAGGCGTATTCCTCGATGCAACCCGTACTACCACATTTACATGGTCGTCCGTCGGGTTCGACGGTGATGTGGCCGATCTCGCCGCCGATGCCGTCGGGGCCGCGGAGCGGTTCGCCATTTATAATGATGCCGCCGCCGATGCCGGTGCCGAGTGTTACGCAGACTGAAGTTTGGACATTTCGCGAAGCTCCGATCCAGTTCTCGCCGATGGCGGCTGCGGTCGCGTCGTTTTCCATAAAGACAGGGAGTTTGAACAGATCTTCGAGATCGCGTTTGAAATTCATGCCCGTGACGGAGCCAAGATTCGGGAGTTTGGTGAGAATGCCGTCAAAGTCGAGCGGGATCGGAGACGGCGCTGTAAAACCGATCGCCCGCACTTCTCCATCGAGTCCGTCACGGCAAACCCGCGACATCTCACCGACCAGATCGATCAATCCGGCGGGCGAGACGTCCTTCGGAACCGGCCGCTTTGTAATATTATGCGGATGGCCGACGCTATCGACGGCAGCCATCCGCAGATTTGTGCCGCCGAGATCGGCGGCCAGAACTAGGTCGCTCATCGCTTACGGTTTTTTCGGACGGTCAGACTCAGGGACATTCTTATAAACATCGTCAAATTTGGCAAAACCATCTTTGATGACAGTGTCGACCAGATTTGATTTCTCGACCGTCGTGACCTCAAGAAGGATAGACGGGACTTCTTTTTTCATGACGTCGTTCATGAATGGTTTCGTGTCGAGCTTTTCCTTTTTTGCCAGTTTGATCGCAGCATCGACGGCGGCACTCGCCAGCGGGATGATCGGCTTGTAAACGGTCATCGACTGCGATCCCTCGGCGATTCGCTGCAACGCATCAAGAGCAGCGTCCTGGCCGGTGACAATTATCTTGCCCGTTAAATTGCGATTCTTGATCGCTGATGCAACACCGCCCGCCATACCATCGTTCGAGACGACGAAAGCTTTCACATCATCGTTGTTCTTGGTCAAGGCATTTTCCGCCATCTTCATCGCTTCTTCCGGTTTCCAGTCGGTGATGAAGTTGTCGGCGACAATGGTGATGTCCTTCTTATCGATGGCAGATTGCAGGACATCAAGCTGAGCTTTCTTCATTATGACCGCGTTATTGTCGGTCGAAGCTCCGTACACCATTACATAATTACCCTTCGGCACGGCCTTAAGTGCGTATTCGGCTATCTTGCTTCCGATTACGGGTACTTGATGAGATATATAAAGGTCGATTTTGTCCGAATTGATCAGCCGGTCGTAACTAATAACAGGTACATTCTGCTTTTTAGCTTTCTCGACCATCGAGGCAGCCTGCGTCGCATCGTGCGGAGCGATCACCAGCACATCGATTCCCTGCGTAAGAAGATTGTCAACATCATTCGCCTGCTTATCCGCCTTGTTGTCGGCAACGGTAATGATGCATTGTGCGTTCATTTTTTCGCAATGTGCCTTGAAGGCGTCGTGGTCACGCTGCCAACGCTCTTCTTTTAACGTGTCCATCGCGAACCCGATCTTAATGCGTTTTTCTTTGGTCTCGCCCGAACACGCGCCAAGTGTTATGGCGGCAAGCAGAACAAACAATATCTTGAACTTCATTACAGTTTCTCCAGGCAAACAAAATTGATCTAAACTGTAAAAATTAGAACAAAAATAGGCGCACGTGGCAATGCGTGAGCAAATGTCAGCCGGAAAAAATGAAACACGTGTAAAAGATCCCGTTTTTCAGACCAATCAGCGGCGCGGTTCGTCTTACTCTCAGCCTGAATTTATCGGTATTGGTCGGGATTTCGCATATCTGCTGTATTTCCTGATATTTGACTTTTAATTCCGGCCCGGATGTGTTATAAAATGTATAAACCAAAGCTTAGTCCACTCGTTAAGCTGTGGAACAGGGATAACCGATTTCTTCGTCATCCCATGTGGTTTTATTGACATCAGCTACTTATTCGTGTAAAAAATTGATAGGGTTAATCTTTAAACCTAATCTCAGGGGCATTTACAGCATGAAAAATATGGACTTTATCGGTTTTGGTAAAAGGGCAGCGTCCCTTTCCCTGTTGCTTACATTGATCTCGGCGACGTCGATGTTTACATTGGCCTCGTTACCTAAGTCGATCGGTGAACTGATAGTCACCGGCGGTAATTCTGACGGAGCCTCTGTAACCGTCAATGGCGAGCCGGCAAAGAGCGGCCGCACGGTTTTCGTATCGAGCACGATCACTACCCCTGAGGGAACGACCGTCGTACTCAATATGGGTAAAGCCGGCAAGATCGAGCTTAGCCCGAACACCACATTTTCTATCGATGGCGACGGCAACGTTGTCCAGGGTAGCCTGACAGCAGGTAATGTCACAGTTCTTAACGCGGCACAGGGTGTCGGCGTCAAGACACTTTCGGGCGACACGGTCATGCTTAACGCAGGCGAGACCGCAAGTGCCAATTCGTCTAGTTCTACCAGAGCAGCCAAGCCCGGTCCGGGCGGCCTCGACTGGTGGTATTGGGCAGCGATCATCGGCGGTGCAACCGCAGTCATTATCATTGTCGCCACGCGTGACGATGACAATCCGACAAGCCCTGTTCGCTAGTTGTAGTTTGACCTATTTACAGGTATTATATTTTAACTTTGAAAGGATTGATTCAGGAGGAGATTAACTCAATGTTCGGCAAAAATACTCTACGCAAAACTTTTACGGCCATGACCCTTGCAGCGGTCTGGACCGTTTCGTCGATGGTTGCTTTCGCACTTCCCAAGGACGTTACCGGTGAGATCACGGTCACGGGATCGGTTACGGTCAATGGAAGCAGTGCGGTTTCAGGCTCCACGATCTTTTCTGATGCAACGATCACGACCGCAAGTGGTTCGAGCGCAGTCGTTAGTCTCGGCAAACTTGGACGTGTTGAAGTTCAGGCGGACTCAACGATGAAATTGATGTTTACGGACAACAGCATTATTGCGATGCTCGACTCCGGTAAGATCCATGTCTCAAATGCCGCAGGGGTTGCAATGACTGTAACAACGAAGCACGCGACGGCAATGTCGGATTCCAGCCAAGCGAATAACTTCTACGTGCAGACAGCTTGTGCGAACACGTACGTTGACACCACCTCCGGATTGGTAACGATACGAGAAGGAGCAGGTGCCAAACAGGTCGCAGCCGGATCCTCGGCTATGGCCGGTACAATGGGTCAGACCGGTTGCAAGCCTTGCCTGCGTCCTGATTCAGCTCCTGGACCATCGGTCGGTAACTGGCCATGGCTCATCCTTCTTGCTGCGGGTGCAGCTGGTGTAGGTATCTTCTTAGGCACCAGGAGTAAGGATAACGACTTTGGCGGCCCGACAACTATTCCGAGCCCGATTCGTTAGTTTTTCAATCAATTCCAAAGTTTTGCGGGTCATGTAGATTACGTGGCCCGCATACTTTTGCCCGCTATTCGTTAGCATTTCGACTTTTTAATAGTCGCTTTTCTTATTTCTTTATATGCAGATAGCAGTAATCGGTACCGGATATGTTGGCCTGGTCACAGGTGCTTGCTTCGCCGAGTTTGGCGTCGATGTAACTTGCGTCGATGTCGATGTCGACAAGGTCAACAAGCTAAACGACGGCATAATCCCCATTTACGAGCCAGGGCTGGACAAGATCGTAAAGAAGAATTCGGAGGCAGGCCGTCTGCACTTTACAACCAGCATCACCGACGCAGTCGAGGCGGCTCAAGTGGTCTTTCTCGCCGTGGGCACGCCGCCGCAAGCGGACGGCTCGCCGGACATGAGCTATTATCGGCAGGCCGCGCTTGACGTCGCAGGTGCGATGAATGGCTATAAGGTGTTGGTCACAAAATCGACGGTTCCCGTCGGCACCGGTCAATGGCTACGCGAATTTGTCACAGCAAATCTAAAGACCCTGACCGAATTTGGCGTAGCTTCAAATCCTGAGTTCCTCCGCGAAGGTGCGGCGATCCAAGATTTTATGCGCCCCGACCGCGTCGTCGTTGGCAGTAACGAAGAACGTGCGATCGACGTAATGAAGGAACTTTACCGCCCTCTATATCTGATCGAAACGCCAGTAGTCATTACATCGCTCGAGGCAGCCGAACTTATCAAATACGCCGCGAATGCATTTCTTGCAACAAAGATCACTTTTATTAATGAGATCGCCAACCTGTGTGATGCGATCGGCTGTGACGTTCACGATGTCGCCCGCGGAATGGGCATGGACAACCGCATCGGCCGCAAATTCCTTCATCCTGGACCGGGTTACGGTGGTTCTTGCTTTCCGAAGGACACGCGGGCCTTTACAAAGGTCGGGGATAAATTCGGGGTGGAAACATCCGTCGTTGACGCGGTCATTAAGGCCAACGATGACCAGAGAATGGCGATGATCCCTAAGATCGAGAAACTCGTCGGCGACCTCAATGGCAAAAAGATTGGCGTCCTTGGCCTCTCATTCAAACCCGAAACCGACGACATGCGCGAGTCACCGGCGATCGATATCATCAGAGAGATGGTCAAACGCGGTGCTACCGTCAACGCCTACGACCCAGTTGCGATGGACGAAGCAAAACACTCGCTTCCCGACATCGGCTACGCAAGTGACGAATACGAGGCGATCCGCGGAGCCGACGCTTTGATCATAATCACCGAGTGGAATCAATTCCGTGCTCTAGATATGGAAAAGGTAAAGAGCCTGCTCATCTCGCCAAAGATCGCGGATCTTAGGAATATTTATAATCCCGCAGACATGCGCGAAATGGGATTCGAATACGTCGGCGTTGGCCGTTAGGATCATCTCTGTGCACTTTGTGTCTTTACTTTGTGTACTTTGTGATAAAGGCTTTAAAACGCCTAATCACAAAGTACGCTAAGGGAAGACACAAAGGGCACCAAGGAAGAAAACTTGATTTCATTCGTTATTGATTGTTTCTTCCACTCTTGAAAGGAAACCGCTATGTCGTTCACATCGAAAGTACTTATAACAGGTGGAGCCGGATTCATTGGCTCTAATCTGGCCGATGAATTGATCCGTCAGGGAGCGAAGGTTCGTATTATCGACAACTTCGCGACCGGTTTCCGCGAGAATCTTGAAGAGATAACGGGTGACTTTGAATTTGTTGAGGGCGACATTACTGATGAGGCGACGGTCGCAAAGGTGATCGAGGGCGTTGAGGTCGTTTTTCATCAGGCGGCGCTGCCCAGCGTACCGCGTTCGGTCGAAGATCCGGCTGAAACGCACCGGGTTTGCGTTGACGGCACTTTTAATCTACTTCTCAAATCTAAGGAATCGGGCGTTCGACGCTTTATATACGCCGCGTCCAGCTCGGCCTACGGCAATCAACCCACCTTGCCAAAGGTCGAGACGATGAAACCCGATCCGCTCTCACCGTACGCGGCGGCGAAACTCACCGGCGAATTATACTGCCGTGCTTTTAATAGCGTATATGGCTTGGAGACCGTCGCTCTCAGGTATTTCAATGTATTTGGTCCGAGACAAAATCCGGCTTCGATGTACTCCGGCGTCATCTCTCGCTTTATCGATTCGCTGATGACGGGCGAAACACCTGTGATCTTTGGTGACGGTGAACAGTCGCGAGATTTTACATACATCGACAACGTCGTCAACGCCAACATCAAAGCTTCGCAATCGACACTTGGCCTCGGCGAGACCATGAATGCCGCGAACGGCGAACGCATCACGCTCAACGAACTGCTTGATGTTCTGAAAAAGATAACCGGGAAAAACGATGCCGTTGCGGATTTTCAACCGGAACGTAAGGGTGACGTGAAGCATTCACAAGCCGATAATCAGCGTGCCGTTGAATGCCTCGACTACACACAATTGGTAGGGCTCGAAGAGGGCTTAAGAAAAACAATCGACTGGTGGAAGGCCAGCCGATTCAGTCAGAACCACCTGCGGTAGCGGGTGGTTAAAGCAGATTAAAGTTATGAACCGGAGCCTTTTTCCGCATGACAATACGGTCTCACGGTGAGATAGATGGTCGCCTTCAACCACCCGCTATCGCAGGTGGTTCCGACTACTTCGGAATCGTAAAAGCAGAATCGTCGATCTTCGTGTTGACAAGAATTTCCTTCGCCTTAAAATTCGCATACGCAGTGATCTGACCCAGGTCGAAGCGTTGGGAATATTTCTTTGGGATTATCACTCCCTCGACGGTTTGAAACTCATCGATCTCTACGGCTGTAGTAACAATCCGCCCGCCGAGGTCAAAGGCAGATTCGTACGATTTGATCTGACCCGTTTTTTCGTCAACTCCAAAATCCGTGTAAAAACCTTCTGGTGTGGTCACGCGGAAACCTTTCTTTTTCTTAGATGTCGCGGGCAAGGCCGTCACCTTAAATCCTTCATCACCAACTCTCGCCAGTAACGGCAACCCGAGGCTCGTCACCGGCGGCAAGGAGAATCCCTGTATCGACGAGAACGTCTCGCGTCCGTCATAGACCTGTTTGAGCGTCTGGACTACAGCGTTGATCTCAAAATAATACTTGTCACCGCTGATCGCAGTCGAAAACACACCCGGCGTCGCCTGGCCAAAGGTGTTCAGATCGACCGAACCCTTGACCAACATCGACGTCATCTTTTTAAGCTTGTCACCGCCATGAGCCGCAAGAGCAGCCTTCGCCGGAACCATCGGATCAATCGTAGCCGGGGCCACGATCTTGTCACCAGCCTTCGCGACATCACCATTCTGGGCCGGAGTCGAGATAACAAATGCGAGAGCAATAACGAACGAGCTGAAAAAATACTTCATAAAGATTACCTGTACCTGTAGCAAGTATACAAGAGAAAGAGAGACGAAGCTTAATACGCATTCGTCTCTCTTTAGGTTCATTGCAATTCGCCTGAAACTACCAGTTAAATCGCATGTTTAGTTCGATACGACGATTCGGGCCACTGCCACCGCCACCGCCGAAGCCGCCAGGACCGAAGCCGCCAAAGCCGCCACGTGTCGAAGTTGACTGGCCGAAGCGTGACGAGCTCAGCGAACCGGTCGGGTTATTCAAATTAACTGTATTGAAAAGATTGTTAACCGATAAACCGACGTTCAGGTTGTATGGCCGACGGGCATCGCCGCCAAAGCCACCACCACCGCCGCCGCCACGCATCATGCCGCCGCCGCCCATCATACCGCCGCCACCAGGGCCGCCCATCATAACCGTCTGGCCGCCGCCGCCGGGACCGCCTTGTGCCCCACCGGCCGTGCCAGCCCGCTGAGCTGCAGTTTTACCAAATCCAAAATTCTTGCTCAGCCTGAATGATGTGGAAAAGTTCCCCGGGCCAAACCCGAAATTTCTCGGAACAATGTCGTTCGGATTGTAGCCGCTAACATCGCACCATTTCGCCGTAATTCCGAGAGCGGCACACTTGGTCCCGAGTTCTCCAAATGTTGGACGCTCATTCGTGAAGCCGTCACCATTAGAATCGGTTCCACGCGTGATATTAAAAGGCGTTCCCGAACTCGCATTAATTGAAAAATTCGCGTTCACGCTCCATGGCAGCTGTGCGTTAAAGTTTAGGTTAACGCTGTGTCTTTGATCCCCCGATGATCGTGAGTACTCATCAGTCAGGTCATACGAATATGCAGGTGCACCGCCATCGGCATCGCTCTTGGCAAATCCGAGGCTGTAGTTACCAAAGACTGAGTACTTCGGTGATATATTGCCTCGAACGTTAATATTCAAACCCGTCCGGGTTGAACGACCGCTCGATTCGAAAAAGATCACATTGGTTTTCGTCGGATCCGGGCGAACCGCTCCAGTGCAGTTCAAAGGCGTTACACAAACCGGAGCATTTATATTGCGCTGGCGGATCTGATGTAAATTACGAAGCTGAAAAACTGTGGCCGAAACCGTGTACTTTGAAAAGAGCTGTCTCTCGACCGAGATAGCAGCCTGGCCATAGTAAGGGGCCTGAAGGATCGGCGAGACTCCGCGTATCGTGTTCGACTGTGGTAATACAGCGAGGATCTGAGCGGCCGTTGGAAC
>JANNWQ010000146.1:0-1840 GCA_031408595.1 Acidobacteriota bacterium
GCAAGAACAACATCCGCGTCAACGCCATCTCCGCCGGCCCGATAAACACTTTGTCCGCTCGAGGCGTAAAAAACATGGGCTCTCTGCTCGGCCAAGTCGCCGAAAAAGCTCCGCTCAAACGCAACGTCACCCAAGCCGAAGTCGGCAACACCGCCCTATTTCTCGTCAGCGACCTCTCGAGCGGCATCACCGGCGAAACGATCTACGTGGATTGCGGCTACAATATTATGGGGATTTAGTTGGTTGAGTCCATTGAGTTTTTTGAGTTCATTGAGGCTAGATTTTCGTCGACGAACTCAATACACTCGATAAACTCAACAAACTCTATTATGGCTAGTACAAAATCAAACAAACCAAAGTCAGCAGTGGCGAAAAAGGCGGTCGTGCCGAAAACGGTCGCCGAGGCGAAAGAACTCGAAAGCTCGCCGGGCTACTGGCATCTTACGGACGACGAGATATTGCTCCGCTCGCCTGAGCCAGAGGACGCGTATCGCACGTCGGACTCGTGGCGGACGTTCCGTATAATGGGCGAATTCGTCAATGGTTTTGACGAGTTGGCTACGATGACGCGGGGCGTTTCGATATTCGGCTCGGCTCGCACGCCGGAAGACGATCCGATGTATGCGGCGGCACGCGAGACGGGCTCTTTACTCGGGGCGGCAGGTTTCGAGATTATTACCGGCGGCGGCCCGGGCATCATGGAGGCGGGCAATCGCGGTGCCTACGAAGCCGGTGCGAAATCGGTCGGCTGCAACATCCAACTGCCCTTCGAGCAGATGCACAACCCGTATCTGACCAAATCGCTGACATTCAAATACTTCATGGTACGCAAGACCATGTTCATCAAATACAGTAATGCGTACGTCATCTTCCCCGGCGGCTTCGGCACGATGGACGAGCTTTTCGAGGCACTCACGCTGATCCAGACCAAGAAGATCCGCAATTTCCCAGTCGTCATGTTCGGATCCCAATACTGGCAGGGCCTGCTGCAGTGGATCACGACGACGATGCTGCACGAAAAATATATCAACGCGGAAGACCTCGGGCTGATCCATCTAACGGATTCGCCAAAGGACGCTGTCGATTTTATCGTCAAGACTTGCTACGCGGGAATTGATAACGGGAAATAGTGGTCAGCGGTTAGAAGTAGGATCTTCCGGAGGTTTGTTACCTGACAACTCACCATTCAGCCAAGCAAGGTACGGTTCGGCAGCTTTAGCGTCGATGGCTGCAATTTCAGGCGTTTCGTAACTGTGATTTGCCGCTATGAACTTCTTCAGTGCATCCCATTTTTCAGGCATCGTCTTTATCAGGAGCAGATGTTCGCTTTCCTTTTGGATCTTCCCTTTCCACTTGTAAACCGAAGTCATTTGCGGCAATATCTGGACGCAACCGGCAAGACGAGCGCCGATGATCTTTTCGGCCAGGACCTCGCCTTCGGCTGCTGTTTGCGATGTGGTCAGAACAATAGTCATATCCATAATTTGATTATAAAACTTATTTTATTTCCGCGACTAAATCACCGGTTTCCCGTAACTTGTTGTAAAATATCTGGCAAAGAGTATTACAAAATATTCCGTTTGACCGGATTGTTCAGGAGAGATTTGATTATGAAAAGATCTGCTTTGCTATCGCTCGCCTTTGTTTTGTTGTCTACAATTTCCGCTCCGGTTGCGATTCGATCTCAACCATCAACCGCCACAACATCACCCCCGCAAACTCAGGCGCCGCGATCCATCGAATTACCCGACATCTTGGCTTGGAAACGCATTGCCGGTGCAGTAGTTTCCAACGACGGCCAGTTTTTCGCACACAAGATCGTGCCCAACGAGGGGGATAG
>JANNWQ010000147.1:0-3715 GCA_031408595.1 Acidobacteriota bacterium
TTCGAGTGGAACGATGGCCGTTGCGTATTGGGGTTTTCACGGTACAGTAGCAATTCTGCCGATACAAAATCGTGGCGAGCTAGCCGTGTTATATTGCTTTGTTCTACTCTATATTGCTGCACGCGGTTCGGGCGTGTGGAGTGTAGAATCTATTTTCAAGGGCAGTCGGAACACATCCGACGGCTAATCTTTATTTTTGATGTTTCTGGAGGATCGATTTATGGGACGAATTCTCATCATAGCTGCAATGATGGCAACCTTTGCTATCGCTGCGTTTGGGCAAGGTACACCGGCTACGGCACCGGCTGCAACGCCGGCTCCGACTCCGCGGCCTGCGAAGTTCAAGGTCGGAGATATGGCTCCGGACTTCACGCTCACGGATACAAAAGGCGTTAAGGTAAAGCTCAGCGAATTTCGTGGTAAGAGCAATGTGGTACTCGCATTTTACGTCTTCGCCTTCACAGGTGGCTGAACGAAGGAAATGCAGGCGTACCAGGCTGGTATGCCAAAATTCGAAGAAGCAAATACAAAGGTTTTCGGGATCAGTATGGACTCGCGGTACTCAAACGCCGCGTTTGCCGAGAAGGTCGGTGTGACATCGTTCCAGCTTTTGAGCGACTGGACCCGGGATGTAACTAAGGACTACGGGCTTTATGACGAGGCCAGACAGTCCGGCAGGCGTGCAACATTCGTCGTTGATAAGGAAGGAAAGTTTCAACAGATCGTACTGGATGGCCTGGCGATCGACCCAACGAGTACGCTTGAGGCGTGCAGCATCATGGAAAAGAAGCTCGTCGTCGCTCCGCCAAAGCCTTAGGCAGATCAAGGATCAGAGGTCGCCGGTGGTCAGTTCCTCGGCGACAAGATTTCCGTCCTGATCTTTCATCAGGATCTCGATCCGTCGTTCGGCATTGGCGAGGCGTGAACGGCATTCGCGTGAGAGGCTGATGCCTTTTTCGAATAGTTCGAGGCTCTTTTCGAGCGGAAGGTCGCCACTTTCTAGTTTTCCAACGATGTCCTCTAGCTCGGCGAGCGAGGCTTCAAAAGTCTTTTCCATAATCTATCTCACCAACTGCTCGGCCTGTCTCAGCAGGTCAGCGATGTTGCCGACTCCAAGCGAATCTGCGGTCTCACGCGTCAAACCTTTTGAGGCGATGGCAATTATCTGCTGGCCGATGGTGCGTGCGATGTCTGTCGCGAGCTGCTCTTCCTTCACCCCAACGATTTGCCAGCGGTCTTGGACACGCTTCATTCGCACTTCGAACTTATGTTCCGGCAGCTTGCTCTTGACCAACGCGGTCTCGCCCGTAATGGTGATGTCGAGATAGCGGTCGGCTCCCATGACCATGGCAACAAAAGGCACGTAGCCGAATTTCTCAGTGCGGTCACGGATGACACGCGGCAGTTCTGCTTTTGCCCGTTCCTTGACCGCAGGCAGTATTGGTGTGGCCAGCATCTGAGCCTTAGCAATCACAGCGGGAGGCAAGCCGCGTCCGTAGAGCTCGACCGCCTTATCAGTGATCTGCGGCACAAAATCATCAACAACCGCGTCGATATCGACAAACTTTGCTATCGCAGCCTTGTCGTCGCGTTTGGCAGCATCGACGAGCAGTGCAAGCGAATATTGCGGCTCGTCTTTGAAACTCTGATAGTAAGCAAAGCCGCCGATCGCAAGCACAAGTGCCAACCCGATCACTATGCCCGCTATCACTCCAAATATTTTGCGAAATCCGCGGGTCGTCTCCGAAACATTGGCAAATGACGGCTCGAACTTCCGCCCCGGCGGCCGCGTCTGCTGCTGATCTAACTGAACTCTAAAATGCGACATCGGCTACTCAGATGACAAAACCTCGGCGTTCAGTTTCCCACGCTCTACGCGGATTATCAATTTATCGCCCTTTTTAACGCTGTCCGAGCTTCTAACAACCTGGCCCTCAGCCGTCTGCGTGATCGAATAGCCACGTGTGAGCACTGCCAGCGGCGACAAAGCGTTAAGCTTTGCCATTTGGACGTTTAGGCTTTCGCTTCGAGTGGTAACGACCTTTTCAACTGCTGAATTACGTCGCTGTTCGAGGATCGAAATGGTCGCAGAAGCGGCTGCGGAACGGGCAGTCAAGGTCTCGGCCCGCAAACGCGACGCCACATCTGCATAACGGTCTCGCCAATGCTGCACGGTCCACTCAAAATTCCCCCTTAGATCGTCAATGGCCGTACTTGTGCGGCTTTCCGCTTCGTCGAGAGTGCGGGAAATGAGACTGACCAGCCGCTCTTCGCCCGACCGGAATGTGTGAAAAACATCTTCTTCACGGGCGGCAACGATCTCAGCCGCTGCCGAAGGCGTCGCGGCACGCAGGTCGGCGATCATGTCGGCGATGGTCCAGTCGATCTCGTGGCCGACAGCGGATATAACGGGAATCGCACTCATTCGGATCGCTCGTGCAAGCTCTTCATCGTTAAACGCCCAAAGGTCCTCTGCCGAGCCGCCGCCGCGTCCAACGATGATTACGTCGATCTTGTCTGCTGGCGGAAGTCCGTCGTTGTAAAGATTTAAGGCAAGCAACGCACGCCGCACACTGTCAGCCGAGCCTTCACCCTGTACGAGCGAGTGGGCGAGCACGATGCTGACCGATGGAGCACGCCGCGTTAGCATGTGGACGATGTCGTGAAACGCAGCTCCGGTTTTGCTCGTCACCACGCCGACGCGTCTGGGCAAGAAGGGAATTGGCCGCTTTAATTCGTCAGCAAACAGCCCTTCGCCTTCGAGTCGTGCTCTTATCTGCTCGAACGCCGCTCTTAATGCACCTTCGCCCGAAGGCTCCAGCGATTCCACAACGATCTGCGTTTCGCCGCGTGCCTCGTAAAAGCTTATACGACCGCGAATACGCACCGTCACGCCGTTCTCGGGCTGAAACCGTATGCGAAAATTCGTCCCTTTCCAACAAACGCACTTGATCTGTGCCGTACCGTCGTTGAGATTAAAATACCAATGCCCCGACGCCGCACGAACAAAATTAACCACCTCGCCCTCGACCCAAACGTCACCAAACCGCCGTTCAACCAGCGCGCGCACCTCCGCGTTCAGCTCCGAAACCGTCAAAGGCCTCGCCTCAGCCTCGTCAAACAAAAATTGTAATAGCGGTTCGCTCAAAGTAATTTCAATTTGACCACGCAAACGCCAGAAACGCGAGTGCGAACGAGCCTGCAAAAGCCGACAAAGATCGTCAGGAATTGCCAGTAGCTTTAGCTAGTGGAAAAGGTGGTTCTAAAGAGAGCGGCTTTAGCCGGCTCGCTGTCGAAGGTTACGAAGACGTTATAAAAAGAAAACGCGGAGATCGCTAGAGGTTTCCATGAATTGCCACTAGCTTTAGCTAGTGGAAAAGGTGCTTATAAAGAGAGCGGGCTTTAGCCCAACTTCGGCTAAAGCCCAAATGACTCTTCATTTCAAGAAATTCGGCTAAAGCCCAAATCTTTTCTTGCTCTGACCACTAGCTAAGGCTAGTGGCAACTCATAGAAGAAAAGCAACCTACGGATTCACGGTGATGGTTACGGCTGCGGAGACGTTGCCGTAGGGGGCGTTGGCTCTGCGGTAGCGCGGCGACCGGCTCCGGCAGCGACGATCACCCCGGTGACCGCGAGGGTGTGCCGGGGCTCGGCGGCCACGGGCAGTCGGCTGGTGATGACCGCACTGCGGTCCGGCAGCCGGTTGCCCTGCAC
>JANNWQ010000148.1:0-13510 GCA_031408595.1 Acidobacteriota bacterium
ACCCGGCCGTGTCTCGCCCGTTGATCCCACATCCGAGCGTTTTCCGTTTCCGACCAAGGAGCCGCAGGAGTATCAGGGGAAATTTGTCGTCAGCGACGGAACGACCGAAACGCAATACTTCGTTGCTCGCAAAGCCGACAAGTGGCGTTTCGATATAGGCGACAGCGGTTCGCCGAAAACGACTCAGGTCCGCACTGACAAGGTTTATCTGATCGATCACCAGAATCGCACATATGCGATTGAGGCATTTGCAGACCTTGAGGATTTCGACACGAGCTACTTTAATTCGCTGACATGGGGATTTTTCCGCGGAGCCAACTACATCGAATACGAAGATACCGGCCGCAACGGCAACCTCATCAGCTACAAAGCCAAAACGCTCAAAGACCGAAAGAACGACGTGCTGATCTCCGTCGATGCCACCACCGGAATTATGATGCGGCAGGAGATCACAAGCGACAAAGACCGCGATGCGAAAGGTGCTCCGATAAGATATGCGTATGAGGTTCGCGACCTAAAGCTGGATGTGGACGACTCTGTGTTCGAAATTCCAAGCGGCTACCGCTCGACCGTTCGCTCTAAGATCAAATGACTGAAAAAAGACACGAAATAACGCCGGAGCAACGCGCCTTTGCCGAGAATGCTCTGCACACTTTGCCGTTCTCAAAACTCATTGGCATGAATCTCGATGATCTACAGCCCGACCTGGCCGTGATCAGCATCGACATGCGCGATGACCTTCGTCAGCCAAGCGGCGTACTCCACGGCGGCGTGACCGCGACGCTGATCGACACGGCGATGGCGTTTGCCGTTCGCACACGTCTCGAGATGACCGAGGCGACCGCGACCATCGACCTAACCGTCCATTACCTGCGGCCGCACATGACCGGCAAATTCATCTGCACCGCAAAAGTGGTCCGTGCCGGCAAACGCATCTTCACCGTCTCGGCTGACGTCCACGGCAGCGAAGGCAAATTGATCGCAACCGGACTGTCGACGTACACCAGAGTTTAGTGAGTTACAGAGTTGCAGAGTTAAGAAGTAAGTTCTTGACTCTGCAACTCTGCAACTCTGTAACTTTTTAGATGGAACAGCTAAAAAAATTCGCTCGCTATTTTGCACCGTACAAAGGCACGATTCTGGTCGGGATCTTGTGCATTTTGGTGTCGATGGCGTTTGGATTGCTGATCCCGTATATGGTCGGGCAGGCGATCGACGATCTTAATCAGGCGATTACGTGGAACAAGATCATCTATTACCCGCTTGTCATTCTCGGCATCAGCCTGATGAGCGGTATTTTTCTCTTCCTACAAAGACGCCTCCTGATCAACACCTCTCGACATGTGGAATTCGACATGCGGCAGGAATTTTACGCGTCGTTGGTCGCTCAGCCGCTCGAGTACTTTCAGTCGAACCGCGTCGGCGACCTGATGGCACGGGCAACGAACGATCTCGCCGCCATCCGCCAGATGGTCGGGCCGATGATCTTGTACAGTTTTCAGGCCGTGTTTGCCCTCGCTATCAGCTTGCCGATAATGCTCAACATTTCGGTCAAGCTCACGCTGCTGCTACTCATCCCGATGCCGCTCGTTTCTCTGACAGTAAAATTTCTCGGCGAGCAGATACACAAGCGATTCGAGAAAATTCAGGAGTATTTTTCTGACATCACAGCGCGTGCGCAGGAGAATTTAACTGGCGTGCGAGTGGTGCGGGCGTATGCTCAAGAAGACGCAGAGATCGAGCAGTTTCAGGTTCTAAACCGCGAATACGCCGCACAGAATCTTCGTCTCGTAAAATACGGAGCCGCGATGCGGCCGCTGTTGTTCTTTTTCATCGGCCTCGGGTTTGTCATCATCGTCGCAGTCGGCGTACCGATGGCCGTTCGTGGTGAGATCACGGCAGGCGATTTTACCGCCTTCATTCTCTATCTCCAGCGAATGATCTGGTACCTCATCGCCCTCGGCTACGTCGTCAATCTCTACCAACGCGGCACCGCGTCATTAAAAAGATTCAACGCGATCCTCGAAGCCGAGCCCGCGATCCGCGACGGCGAGGGAACGGTCGAGCAACCGCCCATCGAAGGCCGTATCGAATTTCGCGATCTGAATTTTAGTTATGATGAATCAGCCACAGAGACCACAGAGCACACTGAGGATAAGAATAGCTCTTTCACTGTGCCCTCTGTGGCTAATCATTCCGTTCTTCGTGATATCAACCTAACAATAGAGCCTGGCCAGACCGTGGCCTTCGTCGGCAAAACCGGCAGTGGCAAATCGACGCTGATGAGCCTCATCCCGCGTCTGCTCGACGCGCCAAACGGGAGTGTACTCATCGATGGCAAACCGGTTCGCGAATACCCGCTCACCCAACTCCGCCGCGCGATCGGCTTTGTGCCGCAGGAAACATTTCTATTCAGCGATACCCTAGCGGCCAACATTGTATTTGGAGTCGACAACGCCAGCTCCCCTCCTTACGAAGGAGGGGTGGCAGTTCCATCGCCTTTTGATGGAACTGACGGGGTGGTTCTCTCCGCTGCAGCAGGGTCGATCTCAAACACTTCGATGACCATCGAACGCGCTGCCGACATCGCCGGTCTCACTTCCGATATCGACGAAATGCCCGGCAAATACGAACAGCTCGTCGGCGAACGCGGGATCACGCTCTCCGGTGGCCAGAAGCAGCGAACCGCGATTGCCCGAGCCGTGATGCGCGACCCGCGGATCCTGATCCTCGACGATTCCCTCTCCGCGGTAGACACCTACACCGAGGAAACGATCCTCCACAACCTCCGCGACGTTCGCGAGAATCGCACCACACTCATCGTCTCGCACCGCGTCTCGACCATCCGCGACGCCGACCTCATCTGCGTCCTTCACGAGGGCCGCATCATCGAACGCGGCACGCACCAGGAACTGCTTCGTCTCGACGGCGACTACGCCGATCTGTACGAGCGGCAACTCCTCGAAGAAGAACTGGACGCAACGGAGTAGTGCATCAAAACATAAAAGTTGTGCTATGATGACTTCGGAGGAAATATGGATACAAAAACCCTCAAAAATCGTAAAACACGCCGTACTACCCTGACTCTCGAAGCCGACGTGGCCGACTATCTTGCTGAAAAGCTTTTTCGCAACCGGGGCCTTAAAGAAAAGAATCTAGTCAACGATCTTATCCGAAAAGGAATTCAAGTCGATTCTGAGACCACTCTTCCACCGTTTGAGATAAAGCCGTTCAAGACAAAACTCGCTCCTGGTATGACCATCGAAAAACTCGAAGAGATGATCCGCGAGATCTAGCTCAGATGCTCTATTTGCCCGATAGCAATATTCTAATCTATGCCAAAATGGCAAGCATGAGCGAACACGAGACCGCTCACGAATGGCTAACTACGGCTCTAAACGATCCCGATTCGACGCTACTTGTCTGCGAAACCACCGTTCTTTCGTTTCTGCGTATCACTACAAACAAAAAAGCCTTTTGTCCGCCGCTGCCGTTTACAGAAGCAGTTAGGTTCACATCGGATCTGTTATCCAACAAAAATGTGCGGTTCCACAGGTCGCTACCCGCACATTTCGTCGAGGTGGCAGATTTTATGCAGAAGCATAAATTTGGCGGAAATCTTGTGATGGACGTTCATCTCGCTCTGATCGCCCAAAATACCGGAGCTACGGTAGTTACTAGAGACGGTGATTTTAAGAAAATTTCTTATCTAAAGACCTTTAATCCTTTTGCGTCACGTTAGAGTTGACTCGATTGCCATGCAAAACGAAAACATAAACCCCGAAGGAGCCTACAGCACACTGTTAACGATTTGGGCCGCGCTTCTGATGTCCCAGTTCATGTTTCTGGTGATCGTATTTTTCACAAAGCCGGAGCTTTTCAAATTCGACTTCACCAAACCACTGCTCGGCGAGAATGCGGTCATCGTAATCGCTCTCGCGGCACTTTCCTTGGCCGATCTCGTCATATCGATCGTCATTCGCAAGAAGTTTGTCGAACGCTCCGTCACCGAGCAAAACATCGGCCTCGTCCAAACCGGTATGATCGTCGGCTGCGCCCTCGCCGAGGCGACCTCGCTATTTGGATTGTTGCTTGCTTTCGTTTTTGAATATCAGTATTTCTTCTTGTTCTCGATCTTAGGCATCGTCGGAATTCTTCTGCATTTTCCTAAACGCAGCGATATTCATGCGGCGAGTTACAAGATCTGATCGCGCGGCAATCGAGCAAAAATTTAGCCGCCTACCGAAAATCCATTTTCTAACTACGTGAATTGGTGTATAAAGGAAAGATGAGACATTTTTCCGCATTGTTGGTCGTTCTATTTTTGGGCGTGGCTCTTACACCCGCTCAGCAATCGACGGTTAAGGTTGAAGCTTCCTTTTCCACTCCCGGCAGTCCGCCAGTACCGGTTGAGCTTCCGCTTCCGAAAATGGATGCTAAGACTCCTTGGATCACTGGCGTCATAACGGTAGCCGTTACGGTAGATGAAAAAGGTATGGTCTCATCCGTTGACGAGGGTGAAGGGCCACATCCTTTTTGCAGAACCGCAAAAGATCCGATCGTTTTGGCCCTACGTGCAACCGCAGCGGCGGCGGCGAAAAAGGCCGCTTTCAGACCCGCGACATTCGAGGGCAAGCCAGTTGTTGCGACGGGCGTCCTGCGGTACGATTTTCAACCCTCGGCTGAAGAGACCAAACCAGATTCTCCCGCAGGATTGCAATCGATGCGTCTTGACCGCCTGACGCAACTTGGCACTACAGGCGACCCGTCTGCCGCTCGGATCATTGGAGAGAGCAATGCCCCTAATGCCCCAACTGTACTTAACGGTAGGGCTGAGGCTCTTCCAACGCCAGCATACCCTGCGGCCGCAAAGGCGGTACGCGCCGGAGGCACGGTTGCGGTCCAGGTCATTATTGCCGAAGACGGAACGATGTATTCGGCCGCTTCAATTTCGGGTCACCCCTTGCTGCGAAAGGCGAGTGAGGTCGCTGCCTGCGGATCACGATTCTCTCCTACATTGCTTGGTGGACAACCTTTCAAAGTATCTGGGATTATCAACTACAACTTCGTCCCTTAGTGACCCTGCCGGGACATGAATCTAACAAACGAAAAACCGCCTCGACATCGGCCGAGACGGTTTGTTCTTTTAGGATGTTCCACCCGCTGACGCAGATAGGTCTGACTTACTGAGCTGAATATATCTGAACCGTTCTGCGGCCGAATTTACGAGCTTCGGAGCAGCTTGGCATCCAGATGTCTATCTTTTTGCCCTTGATGACGCCGCCGGTATCTGAAACGAGGTATGTTCCCGAGTAACCGCCGCCTGCGATCGTGACACGCGAACCGAGTTTTAACACTCTCGGATCGGCAGCGATTATACCGCGGCGAACGCCGTGGCCCATGGCCGTTCTGCCTGATAGGCAATATGCTGTCGCGGAGAATGCTCCACGGCTCGCACCGGCTCCAACTGCCTTTACCGACGAGGTCGGTTTTACTAATTTCTTATCGTCTGTATGGACCAAATTGTTGGTCGTCGTGATCAAATTATTATCAAATAAAGCGATATCAACAATAGTATTATCTAATTTTGCCAGCGATTCATTCGCCGGTGTGAGGTCTGTCTTGGCTACTGGCTGCTGGGCGTAAATAAATACGACAAGCATGCTGAGCAGTGCCATGACCGAGCCTCCTCTAAAGAGGTTCTTCATCCATCTTCTCCTTTCCATTGCGACTTCGTCCAAACGCAAAAATAGTGTCTGAGATTTGGGTCATCAGCCACTATTCGCATTTCACGAAGACTGTTTCGGCAGACTAATTTCTACCTGTTTTGGTACCCCGCAAACATTGGGCAGGGGCCAAACTTAGAGGAATCATAGCACGTAACACCAAATGTGTCCAGCCCTACAAAAACCGCAAGCCCTTATTCTATATGTAATTATTGAATTCTAAAGAGTTTATGCGTGTCAATTTTTTTGTTATTTGGTAGAATTGGGACGCGAAAACAGAAGGTTTTTGCATAGCTTTTCAGGCGAAACATCGCCCCACTTTCAAAAGGAAAAATTATGCCGGAAAGACGCCAAGGCGGACGCCATGTGATCTCATTTCCGATCCGAGTTCGCTGGAAAGATGAGAACGGTAAAGAAGTGATCCAGGAAGGGCTGACCGAAAATGTCGGGCCGCACGGCACGCTCGTCTATTTGCCTCGGCAACTGCCGCTCGTCGGTGGTAAGGTTCACCTGACCGTGACCGAGAATCCGGATGACGAGATATCCGTGACCGCCGAGGTGATCCGCCTCGAACGCAATGCCTCACATCCGCAAGCCGCACTGATGCTGACCGAGAACCTGCGCGAATGGAAAAAAAAGGTTTGGGAAGTCGCCGGGGCAACGATAGCCGCGATGGAACCCGAGCCGCTGGATGATTGGTAGGATCAGTTGTCAGTTAGGAGTTCCTCTTACTGACAACTGACAACTGACAACTGACAACTATGAAAATCCTAGTTCTCGGCGCCGGTCGTATGGGACACGGCGCCGTTTTTGATCTAATACACAATTCGCCCGGCGTCGAATGGGTGACCGTCGCGGATTTTGACTTTGCAAAGGCAGAGGCTGTCGCGGCTACTGTCGGGACAGATCGCATCGATGCCCGCCAGATCGACGCATCGAACTACGCCGACATCGTCGAGCTTTTTCGCGGCCACGACTCGGTCATCTCGTGCGTCAACTACTGGTACAACGTCTCGCTCTCAAAAGCCGCGATCGAAACCGGAGCCAACTTCTGCGATCTCGGCGGCAACAATTACATCGTCGACGAACAGCTCGCCCTCGATGCCGAAGCCAAGGCTGCCGGCATCAATATCATCCCCGACTGCGGCCTCGCTCCCGGAATGGTCTCGATCCTTGCGATGCACGGTGCCGCGAGATTCGACAGCGTCGAAGAGATCCACATCCGCGTCGGCGGCCTGCCGCAAGACCCGCAGCCGCCGCTGAATTACCAGCTCGTCTTTTCGGTCGAAGGACTGATAAACGAATACCTCGAAGTCGCCCGCGTCATTCGCGATGGCAAGATCACCGAGGTTGATTCGATGACCGAGATCGAGAGTTTGTCGTTCGACGGCTTCCCTGCCCTTGAGGCTTTTCAAACAAGTGGTGGCACATCGACCCTGCCGGACTCCTTTCTCGGCAACATTCGGGAACTCGATTACAAGACCATTCGCTACGCCGGGCACTGCGAAAAATTCAAGACGATGATAGACCTCGGCCTGTGTTCGAGTGAAGAGATTGAAGTGTCCGTACCAGGAGCGGTAGAGACTGGGGCAATTAAGGTTGCGCCGCGAAAGGTCTTCGGCCAACTGCTTCAGCAACATCTGCCCGCCGACGGCCCCGACTATGTGCTTGTCAGACTGGAGTTTTCAGGAACTCCAAAAACCGAAGACCAAAAGTCAAAGACCCTTCGTTTCGACATCGTCGATAAACAAGACGAAGCCACCGGAATGAGCGCCATGATGCGAACAACCGCCTTCCCCGCATCGATCATCGCCCAGATGATGGCCAGCGGCGATGTCATCTCTCGCGGAGCAACTCCGCAGGAAAAGGCGATCGATCCAACGAGGTTCGTCGCTGAATTGGAACGCAGGAACATCCAGATCGCTCAGGCCTGGCTATAAACTGAGCGAACTATTCTTTCCGTTCTCCCAGCCGCTGTAGCATTTCTTTGATATCGGCGACACCTTTATAAGACACGTAGATCGTGACGAAGGTGTACCAGAGAACCGCGGCGATGGTCAGTATAAGCCATAAATATCTCATGCTTGTTCTCCTTTTCGTGGTTTGAGCAGAGAGAAAATTACCATCGCGAGGGCCGAGCAGACGTAGGCCGCGATGCCAGAGTAATAAGGGCCGATCTGTTTTGCAAAGTCTTTCGTACCCGGAGTTTTCTCAAGCACAAGAAAAGCGACCGGGATAGCTGCGGCGAAAATGATCGAGCCGAAAGCTCCCCAACTATTTGCTCCTTTCCAATAGCACGACGATATCAGCAGTACGGAAATACTGGCTAGATAGATCGTTCCGGTAATTCCCAAGTACGTCCAGACATCGCCCTCGAGCGGATACCACAGGCCGTAAAAGAGCAGGAACACACCGATCAAGGCGATGATCATGCGGTTGACCAGAATGCCCTTCTTTTCCGACCACGGTTTCTTTCGAAACGGAGCCATGATGTCGTTATAAATGACGCTGCCCCATGTCAGCATGTAGCTCGAATCGGTCGACATATCGGCAGCAAGCATCGCGGCGACACAAAGTCCCATCAATCCGATCGGAACGAAGGTCGAGAGAAACGTCGGCATCGCGTCGAGTGTATTCGTCACCTGTCCGAGCGTTGCCAGAGCCGCGATGCCCCAGATACCGGGTATTAGAAATCGGCAAACGAAGAAGAAGCTTGTCCGTACATAGATCTGCTGTCCGGTGGCAGAATCCTTCGCTGCCAACACACGAGCGATCGTGGTTTGCCATGTGAGCACCGCGGCAAAATTCAGAAAGATCTGAAACAGAACGTATTCCCAGCCGAGATCGGGATGGACGAACGGGTTAAATCCGCCGGCTCCGTAATTTACCTCAACAGTAGTCACGATCTTATCCCAACCGACATAAAGCAGCACGAGGATCGTCACCGCTATCAGCCCGACGCTCATTACGACAAATTGTAGAAAGTCGGTGATCAAAACCGACAGCATTCCGCCAAGTATCGTATAGGTTGCGACGCCGATGAGCAGGACGGTCATCATCGCTTCCAGATATCCGACCTCGAAGCCCAACAGATTGAAGGATGTGACTTTGAGCCCAATGATAGTCACCAGAAACTGGCCACCGATCCGCAGAAAGACGCCCATGTTCAGTAATCCGCCGAGAACGATCACGACGCCTGCGGCCCAGCGAACACGAGGGCCGAACTGTTTCTCGATCAGCTCCGGGATCGTTATCACGCCGGAGTCACGCAGCGGCTTGATGCAAAATCCGGTATAGCCGATCACGAGCATCGAGAGAGCCATCGCGATTCCAGGGGTCGCACCGGCGAAGCCGTATTTGTAACCCGCCTCGGCCGTATACATGCAGGTCACAATTCCAAATTCAGTCGCGGCAAGCGAAGCAATCCCGAGATAAACATTCATCTCACGGCCAGCGACGAGAAAATCATCCACCTTGCTGACGTACTTTCGCACGTACAGCCCGGCGGCCATTGTGATAAGTAGATATAGCCCAACGATGCTCCCGTCGAGGAGCCAGTTGAAGTTCGTCATATCGAGTTTTCAGCGAAAAAAATGGTGTCCCTATACTAAGCAGGAACACCCTTTTTGTCCAACCAGATGGACTATGAATCGAAGGTTTCGTTAGACGCGAGCTTCTTTGACGATCTGGACGAATTGCCTCGCCCGTTCGGTCACGATCTGCGGCTTGCCTTCGCGGATGGCTTTGACATCGACGAGGTCAGTGCCAACGCCGAGAGCAGCGGCACCGGCTTTGATAAAGTCAGCGGCGGTTGTCAGCGAAACTCCGCCTGTGGGAACCATCTTGATCTGGGGGAAAGGCCCCTTCAGATTCTTGATATAGCTAGCACCGCCCATCGAACCGCATGGGAAGACCTTTACGATGTCGGCGCCCGCACTCCAGGCCGTGACGACCTCGGTCGGGGTCAACACGCCCGGCATAACTGGTGCACTGTAACGTTGGCACATTGCGATCGTGGCGAGATTCAAGGCCGGGCTGACGATGAACTGAGCTCCTGCCAAGAGACATGCACGAGCGGTTTCCGGGTCGAGAACCGTCCCGGCTCCGACCAGGACATCGGTGCCGTACTTGTCCGCTACTTTTTCAATGACCTTGATGGCGCCCGGAACGGTCATCGTGATCTCGAGGACATTGACGCCACCGGCCTTGATGGCTTCGATCACCTGCATCGCCTCGTCGGCTGATGATGCTCGAACGACGGGAACCAAGCCCAACTCTTCTAACTGCTTTACTATCTGTGCTTTATCCATATCTGGTTGCCCACGAAACACACGAAAACACTAAACAAAGACATAAATCTTTTTCGTGCCTTTCGTGTGTTTCGTGGGCTATCTCCTATTATCTGGCTACCCGAGCTCCTCCGCCTTTCATTACCCTGAGAACATCGGCGAGGCCGACCGTTGTTGTATCGCCCGGCGTGGTCATTGCGAGTGCTCCGTGGGCCGCACCGCAATTGACGGCCCATTCCGGTGATTCACCCGTTAGGAAACCGTAGATCAATCCCGAGGCGAATGAATCGCCGCCGCCTACTCTGTCGAAAATATCGAGATCAGGCCGCATGATCGCCTGGTGAAGTTGGCCTTCAGTGAAACAGACCGCACCCCAATCGTTGACCGATGCAGTCTTTGCATTACGAAGTGTCGTTGCCGCGACCGCGAAATTTGGAAAGTCAGCGACCGCTCGGCGGATCATTTTTTCGAAATTAACGATGTCGAGTTTTGAGTGGTTTTCATCTTGTCCCTCCACCTCATAACCGAGACAGGCTGTGAAATCTTCTTCGTTTCCGATCATCACATCAACGTGCTGAGCGAGGTCGCGGTTAACTTCCTGTGCCTTCGCCTGGCCGCCGATGGCTTTCCAGAGCGAGTCGCGGTAGTTGAGATCGTATGAGATTATCGTGCCGTGCTTCTTGGCGATCTCCATCGCTTCTTTCGCGACCTCGGGCGTCGATTCCGAGAGTGCGCAAAAAATGCCGCCGGTGTGCAGCCATCGAGCACCTTCGTCACCGAAGATCTTTTCCCAATCGATATCGCCCTTCTTAAGCTGCGAAACCGCCGTGTTACCGCGATCCGAGCAACCGAGTGCAGCTCGAACGCCGAAACCGCGTTCAGTAAAGTTCATTCCATTGCGTACCGTGCGTCCAACGCCGTCGTACTTTGTCCATTTCACATGCGACTGATCAACACCGCCCTGATAGATCAGGTCCTGGACGAGACGTCCGATCGGATTATCAGCGAGAGCGGTGACAACCGCCGCATCGAGGCCAAAGCAGCGTTTGAGTCCTCGAGCTACGTTATATTCGCCGCCGCCTTCCCAGACCTCAAGTGAGCGGGTCGTGTGTATCCGTTTGTCACCCGGATCGAGCCGGAGCATGACTTCGCCGAGGGAAACTATGTCCCATTTACATTCGTCTTTTGATTTGATCTTCAACATAAATCAGTAGTCGGTAGCCGGTAGTCAGTAGCCACTTTACTGACTACTGACTACCGACTACTGAATTCTCACCGTCCCATCCAGCCGCCGTCGACGACGAGGATGTGGCCGTTCATATAATCGCTCGCCGGTGCGGACAGAAAGACTGCGGCTCCAGCAATATCGTCGGGATCGCCCCAGCGGCCGGCCGGGATGCGTTCGAGTATCTGGCGATTTCGCGTTTCGTCTGCCTGCAGTGCGGCCGTGTTATTGGTTGTGATATAGCCCGGTGCGATGGCGTTGACGTTGATATCGAGCTTCGCCCATTCGTTGGCAAGAGCTTTTGTCAGGCCGGCAACCGCAGATTTTGACGCCGTATAAGCCGGTACGGTTACGCCACCCTGAAATGAAAGCAACGAAGCAATGTTCACGATCTTGCCGCTGCCTTGCTCGATCATCTTACGCCCAGCCGCTTGTGCGAGACGAAAGACGCTCGATAGATTTACGTTGATCACGGCCTGCCAGTCGTCTTCAGTAAAATCTGCGGCCGGAGCACGCCGGATCATCCCGGCGTTATTGATCAAAATATCGAGGCGGCCAAATTCGGCAACAACCACATCGATCAAATGCTGCGGCGTCGTAACTTCGGCCATATCGCCTGAGACTTCGATCCCGCGTCGGCCGAGTTTCGCGACAGCCTCGACGGTCTCGCTCGCATCACCTGCCTTTCGGCAATGGCACGCGACATCGGCACCTGACTCGGCCAGTGCGACGGCAATGGCCCGCCCGATGCCCGTGGCCGAACCCGTCACGAGGGCAACTTTACCTGCAAGAGAAAATCTGTCTGCCATCATAAGTCAGAACCACCTGCAATAGGGGGTGGTTGAATACTAATCACAATACCGTTCAATACTGAGCTAAACCACCCGCTACCGCAGGTGGTTCTGACTGGCCGCAAACTACAGAGTATAAAGAAATCGCGATGATATAAGCAATCGTTGGAAAAATCATCGCCAACCGCTTATTTTGCGAACTGAGTGCGTTAGTGCTACATTTCCGTCTAACAAAACCCCATGAACAAACTATATTACGGCGATAATCTTGATGTGATGCGGAAGTTTATCCGCGACGAGACGGTTGATCTTTGTTACATCGATCCGCCGTTCAATTCCAAACGCAACTACAACCAGATATACATCCGCCGCCTTGAAGAGCATGTAGCCGATGGTGCAGGAGAAGACTACGGAGTGAGGTGTTTCAGCGAATGAATAATGACCAGGGCGACATAAACGAGAGCCAGAAAGAGCAGGACGATGGCGAGTTTCTTGCAGCACCTGAAGAATCTGGCGGCTCTGCAACCGGAGCTGTGATCGCTGGTGTGGGCGACGTTGTAAAGCGAGTGGGCCGCTACCGGTGGACCATTTGTGCTTTGCTGTTTTTCGCTTCGGCTATTAACTACGTCGATCGTCAGGTCATTGCGATCCTCAAGCCGACCTTGCAAAAGGAATTTGGCTGGACAGACATCGATTACGGCTGGATCATCTTCGGATTTTCGACAGCGTATGCTCTCGGATTTATCTTTGCGGGCCGTTTCATGGATAAGTTCGGCACGAAGATCGGTTTCTCCGTAGCGATCATTCTGTGGAGCATCGGGGCCATGATGCACGCGTGGGCGGTTGGCATCGGCGAGTTCTCCTTGCCGATACTGACCCCCATAATCGATGGCATCCTGTCAGTCGTAAACGCGATCATCACGCCGCTCGGATTTGCACCTTGGTCTATCGTGCTTTCGGTGTCTGTCGCAGGATTTATCGTTGCGAGATTCGTTCTCGGGCTTGGCGAATCCGGTAACTTTCCGGCTGCTATCAAAACAACAGCAGAGTGGTTTCCGAAGAAGGAAAGGGCACTCTCGACAGGCATTTTCAATGCAGGCACGAACGTCGGGGCTCTGGTAACTCCGCTTGTTGTACCGATCCTCGTCTCTATCTGGGGCTGGTATGAGGCATTTCTCGTCACCGGTGTACTGGGATTTATATGGTTGGCTTTCTGGCTGTTGATGTACAAACGCCCTGATGCTAATCCACGGCTGTCAGCCGAAGAGCTAGCGTACATTCAAAGCGATCCCCCCGAGCCTACGACAAAAGTGCCCTGGGGAAAACTGATCCGATATCGACAAACATGGGCGTTCGCTGTTGGCAAATTTCTAACTGATCCGATCTGGTGGATCTACCTTTTTTGGGTTCCCGATTTTTTGCAGCGTCAACACGGCCTCGATCTCAAATCCTTCGGCCTGCCGATCGCGGTCATCTACA
>JANNWQ010000149.1:0-2497 GCA_031408595.1 Acidobacteriota bacterium
GCGGTGCTGGCGGGCGTCGTGGCGGTTCTCTATGCCGGCCTTGGCTCATTTAGCATGACGGGCATTATCAGCGTTGCGGTCGGTGCGATAATTATCGAGAAAGTCATCGCCGAGACAATGGTTGTGCGAAAGCTCGGCCTCGGCCTCAGGCATCTCGCGATGCTCAAAAATGTCGGCAAAGCAGCGATCCTTAGTCTGGTGGCCGGCGTCGTAACTTACCTTGTTTACTCCAATGTACATGAGTATCTCAGAGTAGTCGGCCAGCATTTCGCCGAGGACACCTTTCACACAAACGATCTCGGCGCCGTCAATTTTGTAGGCGGCAGCCTGGTTTTATTGATATCAGGGCTCGTTTTTGCACCGATATATCTGATCGGAGCAAATCTCTGGGGATTGATAGAAGATTCTGAGAAGAACGCGGTCCGGTCGCTATTGCGCAAATTCTGGCCGCTTCGCCCGGCCGAACCGGCAACTGATACGCGCGGTTAACATTACGAACAAAAGATGAAGGAATCCGACACACCAAATTTTTTGACTAAATTGCGATGGAGCCTGCCGTGGCTGTCTCGGTATCCTCAGGCGCGTCTTCGCGCGATGGCGGAGCGAACGGCTTCGAAAAAGCACGTGATCATCACGGTCGCAAATCATTTCGAGCCGGGCTGGAAGAAGGAAGGCGGCTTTCTCGATATAAAGTCGCAGATCAAACGCATGAAAGATTATCATGCACTGGCCCGTTCGACCGGCGAATCCGTTCTAGATGCGGATGGGACCAAATTCAGGCATACAAATTTCTATCCGGCCGAGCAATATCACCCGGAGATCCTCGAGATCATGGCCGAGATGCAGGCCGAGGGCCTCGGCGAGGTCGAGGTGCATATGCACCACGAAGGCGATGGACCCGACACGCCCGACAATACTCGCCGTGTGATCGAGACATTTCGCGACACTATTGCTGAAGAGCACAAGTGTCTGTCGAGGATGGACGGTCGTGATACGCCGATGTACGCATTTGTCCACGGCAATCTCGCCCTCGCGAATTCCTGGGGCGGCAAATACTGCGGCGTCGATAACGAGATGGAGATACTGCGCGACACGGGCTGCTACGTCGATATGACTCTGCCATCCGCCCCGGACAAGTCGCAGGTTCCCGTTCTCAATCAGATCTACGAGTGTGCGTTACCGATGCACGAAGCTGTTCCGCACCGCAAAGGAAATCGCGTCACTGTTAATGGAAACGAGCCATTATTGCCACTGATATTCACCGGGCCGCTGGTACTCTATTGGAATAGGCGGAAAGCCGGTTTACCGTTACCGCGAATCGATGACGGAGCGTTGACGGCGAACCAGCCGCTAAACGCAGCCCGCCTGAGGCGTTGGCAATCGGCAAACGTTACGGTCGCCGAGCGGTCTGACTGGATCTTCGTCAAGCTCTACTGCCACGGCTTCTTCGACTATGATCAATCTGCTTGCATTGGCGAAGATGCAAAACGATTCTTTGGCGAGGCAGTTGAGGAATCAGAGAAGAGTGACAACCTCAAAGTCCATTTTGCATCGGCACGTGAGGCCTTTAATATGGTCTCAGCTGCGATTGATGGCGAGAAAGGCGAACCAGGAAAATTCCGCGACTATAAGTTGCGGTCGATCATGAACCATAATGGAGTGAAACGCGGAGCGTCGTTCGCGTGGTTCTCACTAGATTACTTATTCAATCTTTGCATCTTTGCATGAACGTAGGAACGGTGGCTAAACCGCTGAACAAGATCAAAAAGATCCGCAGCCTCGACGAGATACTGACTCGCGGCGGCCAGGCGATCTCTGTCTATCGTGAGCAGCGTCGCGGCGGAAATTCCGTGCCCACCGACGGCGAATTTACACATCTGATCGACGCCGACCAATTTGGAAAAACACCGATCGTCGCCGAGACATTGTGGCAGAAGTTCTATAAGAATGCTGACGAAAAGTTCTTTCCGACTTTCCGCGATGCGGAAGATTCGGTCGCGGCGTTTCGTTCGACATTTGGAAAGGACAGGGAAGCATATTTTATCGCCGCCGCCGATGCGATCGTTGATGGACGGATTGAATTGCTCGGACTCGGCAGCGTTTATTTCGGCAAAGAGATCGATTGGCATCGCGAACCGCTGTCGGCAAAAACCTCGCCTCTAAAGCACTGGAAGGAATTCGACGAGCTCGATTCGTCCGAGACAGGCAACAAAAAGATCGTCTGGGAACTGAACCGCCATCAGCATTTTTTCACGCTCGGCGTGGCATATTGGCTGACCGGAGACGAGCGTTACGGCGAAACATTTGCCCGCCATCTGGAGTCCTGGATGGAGCAAAACCCGCCGGGAATGGGCATCAACTGGGCGAGCAGCCTTGAAGTTTCCTTCCGCGCAATGTCGTGGATATGGGCTTTTCATTTCTTTCGCGACTCGGAGCATTTCACGCCATCGCTGTTTCGCGACGCACTGAAATTTCTCTATCATCACGCACGTCACAT
>JANNWQ010000150.1:0-2150 GCA_031408595.1 Acidobacteriota bacterium
GATCACGCTCGACCCGCAGATCGCCTGGATCGGCGACAAACTCCCAACCGCCGAAGACATCGCCCACCTCCATCATGAAGCCCACGAAAAATGCTACATCGCGAATACGATCAGATCGAAGATAGTTGTTAGGCAATAAACAGATGATACGTGACGAATGGACATATCACCGGACGAAAAAATACGACAAGAAGCGTATGCGTTGGCATTTTGTGACCCGTTACTTTCACTTCGACGAAGGTGCGGACGAGCCGCGTGAGGTCTATTTTCGCAATGACGCCGAAACGGAATACGGAATGATCAGGTTTGAAAGTATTAAGGACATGCCCTACCGCGATTGGGACTTTCTGATGAATAAGATCCTCACTAATCTCCCGTTTCGCCGCTCTCTGTTAGATGAAGATACGAAGCCGATCTGGCGGAAGAACTGGAAATAGCGTCTGATGCCAGAACCAACCATAATTCCCTGCTACGATCTCGACGATGCTATACAAAAGTACACCGAGTTGGGTTATCGTCTCGACATGATCTTCCCCGCCGACTCGCCACGCGAGGCTCTCATGTCAGAACCACCTGCGTTAGCGGGTGGTTTACCTCCCGAATCGAATCAACGCAAACAGATCCGACTCAAGCCGTCTCAATCGAACCTTCAACCACCCGCTACTGCAGGTAGTTCTGACTGGGTCAACGGCCGTGCAGGGATGGAATATCGCGATCTGATCTCCGGGCGTCTAGGCGGCAAAGCGATCGCTTCGCACATTCGGCTAATGACGGAAGGCGAAGTTCCCGACTACGTTCATTATCACAAAATAGATTTCCAAATGATCTATTGTCTCAAGGGCAGGATCAAGGTCGTTTACGAAGACCAAGGCCCGCCGTTCTGGCTCGAAACCGGTGATTGCGTCGTTCAGCCACCCGAGATCCGTCATCGCGTTTTGGAATGCACCGCCGGAGCGGAAGTTCTCGAGGTCTCGATGCCTGCGGAGCATGAAACGTGGGTCGATCATGAGATGTCTTTGCCAAATGAGACCGTGAATCCCGAACGCGAATTCAACGGCCAGCGATTTGTGTTGACCAGGAAGCCAGCCGACCAGAGATCAGGAAGAAGTTGCCACGAATCTCACGAATCTCACGAATAATTTTCTCAATTCGTGTTGATTCGTGTAATTCGTGGCTAAAACTCTTAACCGCGTTCTTGGCGTTCTCTGCGATAAGGCGATCTAAACGCAGAGAACGCAGAGAGCGCAGAGAGAAAACTTATGAAACTTATCCGCATAAGCTTGTTCCTTGTTATTTTGATGCTGTCGCTTAACGTGACTGCCCAGCAGAAGATCGATGATCTCCGTCCAACGGTCATTTTGATCTCTTTGGACGGTTTTCGCTGGGATTATCTCGACAAATACTCGCCGCCGATGCTCAATTCGCTTGCGAAAGGCGGTGTTCGGGCGAAATGGATGATCCCGAGCTTTCCGACGAAGACCTTCCCAAGCCATTACACCGTCGCGACCGGGCTTTATCCGCAGAATCATGGGATTGTGGACAATTACGTCTATGATTTCGGCGAGATATTTTCGATGTCGAAACGAAAGGAGGTCGAGAATCCGCGTTGGTGGTGGGGCGAGCCGATTTGGGTGACGGCGGAGAAGCAAGGGCAGATTGCGGCGAGTTATTTTTTTGTCGGGACCGAGACTACGATACAGGGTGAGGCTCCGACGCATTGGCGGACGTACAACGGGCGCGTTCCTAACATCATGCGCGTCGATAAGATTCTCGGGTATCTCGATAAGCCCGCCAAAGAACGTCCAACGATGATGTCTATGTACTTTTCGACGACGGACGATGTCGGCCACGAATTCGGGCCTGACGCCGAGGAGACTAAATACGCCGTGCTCGACGTCGATGGCTACATAAAACGCCTCGTTGACGGCCTTAAAAAGCGCGGCATCGACAAAAAGGTGAATATTATTATTACTTCCGATCACGGAATGGCCGCGATCGATCAGCGAAACGCCATCGTGATGGACGATTATTTCGACACGTAAGACAAGACGCTCGCCGATCCGATACTGACAAGCGGCGAGTTCTGGCAGATCTTTGCAAAGCCGGGCAAGGAAGGTTTTATCGCTGACCGTCTGAAAAATATCAAACGC
>JANNWQ010000151.1:0-9365 GCA_031408595.1 Acidobacteriota bacterium
CCGACAGATCTCTACCAGATTGGCACGATCGTCAACATCAAGCGAATGATGCGCAACGAAGGCATCATGCAGCTTATCGTGCAGGGCATGAGCCGCTTTGAGGTCGTCGAGTGGACGGGCGAACAGCCGTATCTGAAAGCAAAGATCGCCGTTCTGCCGGATCTAAAACGCGTCGATGACGAAGAGATCGAGGCTCTTAAACGTAACATCCATGGCATGATCACCGAGGCTTTGGCATTGCTGCCGCAAGTGCCGCCTGAGATTCGTGTTGCTGTTACTTCGCAGGAAAACCCCGTTCAACTGGCATATTTTCTCGCTTCGGTTTTGGATCTCGGCACGGAGACCGAGCAGAAAATGCTTGAGTCTTCGACGGTTGATGGTTTGCTGACGCTGACGCACGCGGCGTTGGCACGTGAGCTTGAGATCATGCAGATCCGCTCGAAGATCGCCAACGAAGCTCAGCACGAGATGGACAAGTCGCAACGCGATTACGTCCTGCGGCAGCAGATGAAGGCGATCCAGAAGGAGCTTGGCGAGGGTGAGACCGGCGAACAGGCCGAGGCCGGACAGCTTCGTGAACGCTTGGAAAAGGCCGATCTGCCCGACGACGTTCGCAAGGAAGCGGAACGCGAGCTAAAGCGCATGGAGCAATTGCCCCAGGCCGCGCCAGACTATCACGTCATCCGCACGTACCTCGAATACATCCTCGAATTGCCGTGGCGTAAATCGAGTGAAGAAAAGCTCGACCTCAACGAAGCCCGAAAGGTTCTCGACGAAGATCACTACGGCCTCGAAGATATCAAAGAGCGAATTTTGGAATCGCTTGCTGTCGTAAAACTGCGGCCTGACAGCAAGAGCCCGATCATTCTGTTCGTCGGCCCGCCAGGAGTTGGTAAAACCTCACTTGGACGTTCGATCGCACGTGCCTTGGGAAGAGAATTCGATCGTTTGAGCCTTGGCGGAATGCGTGACGAGGCCGAGCTTCGTGGCCATCGCCGTACATATATAGGTGCGATGCCGGGACGCATTTTACAATCGCTACGGCGGGTCGCGGTCAACAATCCGGTGATGATGCTCGAGGAGATCGACAAGCTCGGCAACGATTTTCGCGGCGACCCGGCGTCGGCGTTGCTCGAAATTCTCGATCCCGCGCAGAACAACACGTTTCGCGACAACTACCTCGATCTGCCGTTCGATCTGTCGAAGGTTTTCTTTATCGCGACGGCCAATCAACTACAGCCGATCCCGATGCCGCTACGCGATCGAATGGAGATCATCCAACTCGCTGGCTACTCGGATCGCGAGAAACTGAATATCGCGAAGCAATATTTGATCCCGCGACAGATCACGGAAAACGGATTAACGCCTGAGCATTTGGTCATCACCGACGACGCGGTAAATTTATTGACTGCAAGATATACGCGTGAAGCTGGCGTTCGACAGCTTGAGCGTACGGTTGGTACTCTGGCACGAAAGGTCGCTCTGAAAGTCGCCGAAGGCGCAACAGATCAGGTCACGATCTCGGCCGAAGAAATTCGCGGTTATCTCGGGCCGCCGAAGGTGTTTCCGGAGGAAGCGAGAAAGCAACTACCACCCGGAGTCGCGACCGGAATGGCGTGGACAGAGATGGGCGGCGAGGTGCTCTTCATCGAGGCGACGATGCTGCCGGGCGGCAGTGGACTTACATTGACCGGACAACTTGGCGACGTGATGAAGGAATCGGCTCAAGCGGCACGCAGCTACCTTTGGTCGCACGCGACCGAGTTCGGCATCGACCCTGAAGTCATTAAGAACAACGGCGTCCACATACACGTCCCGGCCGGTTCGATCCCGAAAGACGGCCCGAGCGCGGGCGTGACGATGGCGACCGCAATGGCTTCTCTCTACACAGGCCGCAAGGTGCGGTTTGATACGTCGATGACGGGCGAGATCACGCTATCCGGCTTGGTGTTTCCGGTTGGCGGTATCAAAGAAAAGGTACTTGCCGCACATCGTGCCGGTATTCGTCGGATCATCCTGCCGGATCGAAATGAGGCTGACACGGACGACATTCCAGAAGATGTTCGTAAGGAACTCGAGATCATTCCCGCGTCTTGGATCAGTGATGTGCTCGGAGCAGCTCTGGAATCAGGCACTGCGAATAAGCCCGGGTTCATTATTCCACCCGTCGACGAGGGATCGCCGCCGATCGCCGATCACCCGATTGCGAAATGACGCAGGTTCCGCGCCCGTTTTTGTAGATGGTTACAAAACGATTGACATTTTTTTGGTTGAAAGCCATAATCAGTTGTTAACGTTATCGGGCGTATTGTGCCCTTGTATCCCATTTCGCTTTCTGCCAATAGCGTTTTGGTCAAACCGTTAGTTGGAGTTAAATATTTTTACCGGCTTCGGCCAAACCTCAAGGATGATTATGAAGACAGTTTTTTCAATTGCGAAGCCATTTCGACGTAGTGTTCTGTTGGCAATCGGCATTTTTGCTCTTGTCGGTTTTATTGGCGCGAGTAGCGTAAATGCACAGCGTGTGGTTAGAGCCGTAGGGGCGACTGGAGCGGCGGGAACGCAAGTTTTCGTGTCGATCGACCTTGATGCGATCGGGGACGAGGTTGCCGGAAGCTTCAGCGTTACGTTTGACCAGACCAAGCTCAGCATTAGCGGCATCAGCAGCCCTAATCCGAATCCGGATGTGACCCTTGGTACGGGCGTTCCTGCCGGTACGGCGATCACCGTCAATGCTCAGCAGGTCGCGTCAGGCCGAATTGGTTTTCTCGTCGATTCGAACAACCAGTTTACCGCCGGACCGAGTCGCCAGATCGTCCGTCTGCGCTTTACAATTGCGGCAGGTGCTGCCGCCGGGCCGACAACGATATCGTTTGGCAATACACCGACCCCGCGAAGCTTTTCAAACAATCTCGGTGAACCGCTGACAGCGACCTTTACAGACGGCACCGTTACGATCCAGGCAGCGGCTCCGCCGGTCACTGTTTCGGGGCGTGTCACCATCCCCGGCGGCAGTACCGGTCTTAGGAATGCTCTTATTACAATGACAGCTGCGGGTGGTTTTAGTCGTCTGGCCACGACAAGCACCTTTGGCTATTTCACGTTTACTAATGTACCGTCCGGCGGCAGTTATACGGTTACAGTCACGTCACGGCGTTACACCTATTTACCGCGAACGCAAACTATATCTACTAACCTCACGGATTTCGATTTTGCTGCTCAGTAGTACGTTTTCTGAGTCGATCTTAGAAAGCGGCCTTCGGGCCGCTTTTTCTTTGTTTAAAAGGCTTGCGGCGCACGTTATCTTTATTGACAGCCACAGCGTTTGGGCATATACTCCAGACATACTCGTAACAGATTTTTGAGAATACAGTCGGTCGACGGGCATTTTTGCCACCCCCTAAGTCGGCCAAACCTTAGTTTCCCGGTGTTGTTCAGCCCCAGCCTTTTCGTTCAACGCAAGGAAACCTTTCCTTTTTTTGCAGCTTAACGGAGGAGCGTAAGTACCAACATGAAAAAATCACTTAGATCATTTATTAATGTGAATCGGACACCATTGCTGTTGCTCGGCGTCGTGCTTGGCATTGCAGGCTTTGGTGCGATCGCCTGGAGCGTTGGCGCCCAAGACGGTGCTAAGAAGAGTCCCTGGACAACAGATGAGGCTGCTGCCAGGTCGGCGATCACCGCAGCCCGGGTCGCGGTTGACGAAGTCACCAGCAACTCCACCATCGATGGAGGCGCGACGCTGGATAGCCCTTCGGCCGTGTTCAATGCTAATGCAGGCTCTTTGGGAGCTGTGCCCGATTGCACCCCCGCTCCATGTTCAGGTGGCGGTAATTATACGGTTGCGACTAATCCGGGCCGGAGCGTAACCTTCGACGTGACAGGAATGTCGGCGCCGTTGACCGAGGTAGGGTTAAGTGCAACCCACACCCACACATTCGTGGGAGATCTTAGATATACGTTGATCTCACCAGGCGGCACCGTCAGCCAAATATTATTCAGTCAGACGGGATCAACTACGGCGACTGGCTTCGGATTTGGTGCTGATCTTGCTGGGCCTTACTTTTTCAGCGACACTGCACCTGCCGCACCGACTTGGTGGGGCGCGTCGGCCACAAGTCCAGTACCCGCAGGAAGCTACCGTGCTTCGACGCCGGGTGGGGTCGTGGGCGGCGGAGCGAATACGACTATCACACCGGCGTTTGCCGGTTTGAGCGCCGGCCAGATAAACGGCCAATGGACACTTCGCATCCAGGACGGTGGAGGTGGCGATACCGGCCCGATCACAGCGGCATCACTTACGCTTTTGACCGGTGGTGCAACCCCGACCCCGACAAATACGCCGACCGCTACACCGACGCCGGCTCCGGGAACGTTTCTCGCGTGGGCAAATTGGAGTAACGCGCCGACCCCGAACTCGTTGATCACGTTCAACGTGGCAACACCGGGCACGTTCAACACCATCGGGCCAACCGGCATTCCATCCACGGCGTTCATCAACGGTCTTGAATTCAATAGCGCTGGCAACCTGTACCTGACAACCAATGCGACGACTGGTTTCCTGTATCAAGTAAACAAGACCACTGGTGCTGCTACGCTGATCGGCGGAAGCGGGCTGGTCGGCACCGATACGATCGGCGACCTTTCATGGGACCCGGTCGGCAACCGCATGCTCGCGTTGGGAACGTCAGGCGTGGCCGCTGGCGGCGGACGTATGTATGAAGTGAATCTCACAACGGGAGCTCTCACCAATCTAGGAACGATCGGCGGCTTTACCGAAGGGTTCCCTGTGTCCCTGGCCATCCGGCCCGACGGCAGCATTTTTGCTCACGGCATCGAGACCGACGCCTGGTACTCGATCAATCGGGCCACCCTCGCGGCAACACAGCTCGGGCCTATTGGTTTCGCTACCAACTTCGGGCAAGGTGCTAGCTTTGCCCCCAACAACGTTCTCTATCACGCCATGCTTTACGTTGCCGGCGGCAATCAGGGTGCTCTGGCGACCATCAACCAAACGAACGGTGCGGCAACGATAATCGCTCCGCTTGGCGCAAGCTTGTCCCAACTCGGCGACATCGCCTTCGAGCCGGCTTCTGGGCCGACACCAACGCCGACGAGCACACCGACGGCGACACCTACGTCGACGCCGACCAATACACCGACCGCTACCCCGACAGGTACGCCGGCCGGGACACCGACGCCGACTTCGACGCCGACGGCGACGCCTACACCGCCACCACCAGGAGCCTGCACGGCGGCTAATACGATTATCTATGGTTACAACCTGGATAACGACAATCTCGTGAGATTTACTGCAGCGACTCCGGGTACGTACGGTTCCACCGTTCAGTTATCCGGCTTTAATGCTAACGAGTTTATCGTCGGTATGGATTTCCGTCCGGCCACGCCAGGCTTTATCTTTGCCGTAACCGGAGTATTCGGAGCGGGAACGCCGGCGAATAGAACTGTGGCAGTTAACACAAGCGGCGGCCCGATCGTTCCGATCGGCAGTGTTGCTCAAACTGCGGACTCGTTCTTCGGCGTTGACTTTAACCCTGTCCCCGACCGTATTCGCGTCGTCGGTGATGCAGATACAAGTCGACGGCTTAATCCGAACAATGGAACACTTGCCGGCACAGATACCCCTCTGGCCTACGTCGCCGGCGATCCGGGATTTGGAGTTAATCCGAATGTTGTCCATGTCGCCTATACCAACAGCCAGGCCGGAGCTACTCTGACCACGCTGTACGGTATCGACGTCGGTCGCGACACTTTGGTAAGAATCGGCGGGCAGGATGGCACTCCATCGCCCAATACCGGCGAGCTTACGACTATCGGCCCTCTTGGCGTCGATGCCGCAAGCTTCGGCGGGTTCGATATCCAGCCATTCACAAACATCGCGTATGCTGCCCTGAGCACTGGCCCGGTTGGTGCAAGGATCCAACGGCTGTACTCGATCAATCTGGCCACCGGTGCTGCGACCCTTATCGGTAACATCGGAAATGGCACAAACATTATCGATGGTTTCACGATCGCTCCGTGTTCTACGGCTGCGGGCGTTTTGGTCTCGGGACGTGTCCTGACTCCAGACGGTCGTGGTCTGAGAAACGCTGTCGTTTCGATGACGGATGGGTCGGGTGTTACGCGAACCGTAACGACGAGCACCTTCGGATACTATCAATTTGAAGATGTATCAGTTGGTGAAACGTTTGTTATGTCGGTAGCATCACGTCGATACCGATTTGGACCTAGGGCCGTTCAAGTGCTCGACAGTCTTTCGGATGTCGATTTTATCGGTCAGGAATGATCCTGATCCCGATTGATCAATAGACTAAGAGCGGCCGCAATGGCCGCTCTTTTTTCTTGTTAGCAATGTGTCTCCGACTCATTATATAAGGCGGCAGTTCTGTTCGAACCTATGGTCGTAAGTATCGATTTCAAAAAAAGTGGTTGATATTCGTCGCAATTCTGTGTACGATACGGTGAAATTTATGATTACTCAGAGATTCTGGCTTCGCGGGAATAAGCGGCTGTCCGAGGCTGTTCTGGACTCGCTTGGCGAACTCGAACAACGGTCGATGCGCGAGATCTGGCTTCGGGGCGAGACGAGCGTCAGTCAGCTGGGCACCGCATTTGGCGAGATCTATGCCTATACCACGTTGATGACAACGCTTGACCGGCTATATAAGAAGGGATTACTCTCTCGACGAAAGCATGGCCGGGCATTTCTCTATACCTCTAAATATTCGATCGAAGAGATGGAGCGCGGGGTTGCACGGGATGTAATATCCAAACTTCTCGATACGTTCGGACGTGCGGAACCGGTGCTCGCGTGCATCGTCGATTCTGTAAGCGATAGCGACCGCGAACTGCTCGACGAACTCGAACGCCTCGTTCGTGAGAAAAAAGCTCTGCTGGATCAAAACCACAACGGCTAATGTACTATCTGCTAGGCATCTCTATAACGCTCGCCTTTCTGCTGATCGTCAATATGACCGTCGCGGTGGCGGCTTCGATCGTCTGGCGGACGATAACCCCTTTGATCGAGAATGTTTCAGTCGGTACACGTGCAAAGATCATTTTTGGTTTGCGAACACTGCCTATTGTCGCTGCCCTTATTTTTGTTCTGGCATTCATCGTTCCGGCATATTTACTTCATGAACCTGAAAATTCGGGCGAGGTTGTGAGTGCCAAGCTCGCTTTGATAGCCCTTTTGTGTGCGACTGGTGTTTTGATCGCTCTCTTTCGCGTTTTCCAAACCTGGATATCGACTCGCCGGTTGA
Organism: Acidobacteriota bacterium; assembly: GCA_031408595.1. Classification (GTDB taxonomy): domain Bacteria; phylum Acidobacteriota; class Blastocatellia; order Pyrinomonadales; family Pyrinomonadaceae; genus OLB17. The sequence continues at coordinate 7,287 of JANNWQ010000151.1, forward strand.
TGCGAAATTGGCTGGATAGTTCGACTCAGATCCACATTGGCGGCGTTGATCTTCCGATACATCGGATCGCACACCAGTTTCCGGTGCTAGGGGTCGTTGGTGTTTTTCGTCCACGGATATTTGTTGCTGAGAACGTGCTTGCAACACTTGGTGACGAAGAGTTGAGAGTTGCGATCGCTCACGAGTTGGGCCATTTGCATGGCCGTGACAATCTTAAACGTACATTTCTGCGTATCTGCCGCGATCTGGCTATACTACCGATCGGCAAAGGTCTCGATCTTGCCTGGGCTCAAAATGCCGAGGCCGTGGCGGACGAATTTGCCGTGAACGACAGCGGCGGCAATGCGCTGGATCTGGCATCTGCCCTTGTTAAAATAACGCGCATCGTCCCAGCCGGATATACACCATCTCTTCCGGTGGGTGCCTACATCGTCACTGATCGCGAAGGAGATATCGCGTCCCGTGTTCGACGGCTCCTCAAATTGAACGACGGTTTTTCGATCCCTGCGTCACGAGGGCGGTCCTTATCTCTGCCATCGTACGTATGGTCGCTCGGCGTAGCCTTGCTGCTTACGATGCATCTCGCCGATCAACGCCTACTGGTAACAACCCATGAGGCGATCGAACATTTTGTGCGAATCATCCAGTAGAAGAAGGATGGTGGGAGTAAACCCGCCAATTTGGATGAGAAAATCCCCCTTTCCATGTCGGAAATGCGACATTTTGATGTTTTCGCTCGAAGATGGACTTTTTTTTTGACAAATTCCGGTAACTCGTCTATAGTCCGGTTAGTAATTATCAATTAATCGTTTTCGGCTCGGCCCTTAGGGTTGACGTTTTCGAAAACCACTACCTTAGGGAGGGAGTATGAAGAATAAACGGATCTCGAGGTCAATCCTCGGACTAATCGGCCTGGTAGGCCTTGTTTTTGTTTTAACTGGCGACGCAGCCCGCACGATGGTGTCGGCTGAGTCCATGTTGCCGACATTCGTGTCAGGCTTTTTTTCCACCAATGTCCAGGCCGATGAGCCAACGGCACCACAGGTGGACTTTACCAATTCGGCGCCGATTTTCCTTAACGATTCGCCAGCGAATGGAACGCCGGGTTTGAGTGATCCTTATGGCTCGCCAATCGTCGTTTCCGGTTTAGGTGGCACGGTAACGGATGTCAATTTGCGCATTAACGGCTTTACCCACACCTATCCCGGGGACATGAACTTTCTCCTGGTCGGGCCCGGAGGACAATCGCTAATTTTTCAGGCATTTGTCGGCTCCGTAGGCAATACAGGAAATCCTGTTGTGAACATCACTTATACCTTAGACGATCAGGCTGCGGCGCAGATTCCGCTCAATGGCCCTATGACGTCGGGAACGTTTCGACCAACCGCACAGGCCGCGACGATCACTGGCGTTCCGGTACCGTTTTTCCCGGCACCCGCGCCAGTTCCATGCGGTAACCCGAGACAAGCCACTTGCCCGCTGGCAGGCCCTGGCGGTCCGGGCACACTTGCAAGTGCTTTTAACGGTATTAGCCCGAACGGCACATGGCGGCTTTATGGTACTGATTTTGGCCCCATCGATGAAGGCGATATAAGCGGTGGCTGGACTCTCCAACTTACAACATCGGGTACCCCAACTCCGACGAATACCCCGACGGCGACACCGACGACAACGCCGACGAACACTCCAACGGCAACGCCGACGGTCGCACCGACGGCGACACCAACGAACACACCAACGGCAACGCCTACGGTTGTACCAACGGCAACGCCAACGAACACTCCAACGGCAACGCCAACCGTAGCTCCAACGGCAACGCCGACGAACACGCCAACGGCAACGCCCACGGTAGTACCAACGGCAACCCCGACGAATACGCCGACGGCCACACCGACGGTAGTACCGACGGCAACGCCGACGAGTACGCCTACTACAACACCGACGGCGACGCCGGCACCTGGTGCGTGTACGTTCTCGAATGGCGGGTTGAATCCGACGGCATTGTCTAAGAGCGGCGTGGCGGCACCGGCCGGGTTCTTCTGGAGCGAAGTTCAGAACAATACAGGCAATACGGCCGTA
>JANNWQ010000152.1:0-3952 GCA_031408595.1 Acidobacteriota bacterium
TACGGCCGTATTGCCTGTATTGTTCTGAACTTCGCTCCAGAAGAACCCGGCCGGTGCCGCCACGCCGCTCTTAGACAATGCCGTCGGATTCAACCCGCCATTCGAGAACGTACACGCACCAGGTGCCGGCGTCGCCGTCGGGGTTGTAGTAGGCGTACTCGTCGGCGTTGCCGTCGGCGTCGGCGTTATTGTTGGCGTCGCCGTCGGCGTTCCGGTTGGACCGCCGCAACCGCCTGATCCTGAGTTACAGATGCCTGCAGGACGGGTACCGGTCAACTGCTGTCCGGGTGTCAGACTTGGCGTATCGAATGAGAACTGTGTAAATTGCGTTCCCGTATTCGCAGCCTGGGCTCCGACTGTTGCGCTGGAGCCGTTGAGGTTGGCGGCCACGCCGGTCAACTGATAGACGTACCGGATCGTATCCGAACCTTCAGTCAGAACGATCGCGAAGACCACCGTCGGAACCTGTGTAGCACTACCAGCGCTAAACGGATGCGAACGCCATTCAACTATGAGTTGACGATTCGGGGCACTTCCAATGGTATTGGTAAAGATACCGCCGTTGAGCACATTGGTTGCAGAGGAATTTAGGTCGTCCCAGAAGGGAGCTAACGCCGGACCGGAAGCATTGAGTGTCGCCGGAAGAGGGGCATTCGTAAACGCCGTTGCAGCCGTGCCGTTTACCGCAAGTATGCCGTTTGTACTCGCGCTAAGCGATGCTACAGCCGTACCGTAAACGGTTGAACTAAATCCGGCTGGTACATTGATGGCAACGGCGAAGTCATCTGCCTGGCTGCCGGCCACCAATACTCCACCCGCGGGAATCGTACCGGTAGATGATGCAAACGTGTAATTCGGGTTGGCCGTCTGACCGACGAGCCCCGAGAATGCAAATACCGCAGGTGAATTGCCGCCTGTGTACGTGACTGTCAGCGTGAAGCTGATATTTGTTCCACACGCAATTCCGGCCGAAGTGGAGATCTGGAATGGCGTGGTATTTGTCTGAGTTGCACCCTGCAGAATATTCGGATAAGCCGAACTAGCCTGCGAAATGGTGACGCCTGATGTCGTCGAGGACAAGACGGCAGACACCGCAGTAGCATTCGCATTACCGTTATTGGTAATCGGGATGTTCATCAAATTACATTCGTTTGGCTCGATAATGCCATTGCCAGTCGGGACCGAAACTGCACCGCGTGCGAGAACCGGAGCAGGCAACTGGAATGTGAAAGGCCCGGTGAACGCAAGTAGCGGCCCACCGTCGCTCACGCGGGTGATCGAACCCGCAGCCATGGCCATCGTGTGAACGCCCTGATTAGCGAACGGCGGTACACCGTATGTAAACGTAACCTGGGTTGACGTATTTATGGTGAATCCGGTCGCCGGAATTCCATCAACCGTAAAATCATTGGCCTGAACCGTAGCGTTATTGATCGGATCGGTGAAATTGACCACGTACGTACTCGGAACCGTCGGCGAGATCGATCCGACAGCCGGAACGGTGCTTGCGACCGCAAGGCCGAGCGGGATCTTGTCGTAGTAAACGTTCGGATCTTTACGTGGCGGGCCAGCTACCAGATCATCCCGGTTATCCGACCATGTCACGTGAAAGAAGCCGGGGGTTGCGACCGCATGATTGTAGTCGCCCATGTAAACGGTATTGATCAGCGTATCGCGGCCAAACTCCGGCAGCGAAGCAACGTCGCTAACCGCAAAGCTGGGGGCGAATGTCACTGTATTGCCCGCGATTGTGCCAATTCGTCCGTAGAACTTGAATAGATTGTTGTTGACCGTGTCTTCCTGTCGGCTGTAATAGAAAATGCCGAGCCGCGCTCCATCGGTCGATACAGCTATGGTTGGCTGCCATTGATCGGTCGTCGTCGCGTCGTCATTGACTCTCGTGGCCGGGCTCCACGTAGCGCCGCCATCACTCGACTGGGTAAGAAAGATGTCGCACTTATCCGGGGCCGGGGCCCTTGTTCCCCATGTAACGTAAATATTCCCGCTAACCGGGTTGATAGCGACGTGCGGAAATCCGCTACTGCGGAACGCACTGAAGGTGCCCAAACCTTGTCGCTGTCCAGTAAGTCCGTGATCTCCGTTAGTACCGCCCACCAGTCCACTCGCGACAGTTACGGCAGGTGCAAAGGTCAAAGCCTGATCCGTCGACTTACGCATCTGCAGCGTCGTGCCTGCAAACCAAAATGCGTATACCGAGTGGTCCGGGCCAACGGCGATGAAGGCTCCCTGATTACCACCGACAATATTCACACCGTTTGTCGGACCGAATGTCGCACCATTATCAGTCGAGCGAAAAACGTAGATGCCAGCGCCGCCGCCTGTCGTACCAAACCGACGCGACATCATATATACGTTGCCATTACCCGATCCAGCGAAGTTATCGACTGTGTGCCATTGTTTATCCTCGTTCGAACCGCCGGGAGTCGCGTTCACCGGGGCCATCCATGTAGCACCATTATCGTCCGAGCGAAACATTTGGATCGTTGTTTGCGTAAATCCGAGTGTTGAGAGATATATACGGCCGGTTGTTTCATTCCTTGCAAAGACCGGATCGCCCGCGTCACCGCCGGCGCTGGTCGGTAGTACGCCTCCGTCCGTGAAGGTTAGGCCGCCATCGGTCGAACGCGACCATCCGGTAAACCGATTGCCGCCGACATTCGAACCCGAATCGTTGAAGCCCACAACCACAGTGTTTCCGAATGCGATCAGATCCGTTTCGCTCTGGGTGAAGTTACCCGTTCCGGTTGCCCCGGCGTTGTTGTTGACCAACACATCGGTTGCCGAGGGTGAGTCGTCAATGACCGGCCCCGCCTGTGACGGGATCAGTCCCTTTCGCTCCATCTCGACTAAAGTCTCATAGTCAAAATTAGCAATCGCCTCGTTGTAAGCATCATCGTCCATCGGCCGCATGATTTCGGGCTGAGTCTTTTGAGCGCTCGCTCCCTGCTGCTTCTGAGCTGCACTTTCCTTGGCTCCTACCTGCCAGGCAACAACGCCAAATCCGACGAGGCATACTACGATGCCAAGCAACAGAAATGATCTCCGAGTCGAAACTAAAAACGAACCAACGGATTTTCTCATGATGATTTTCAACACTCCTAGGGTTTCTCCAAAAAAAATGATTCCAGAACGGCTAAGGCTGAGCTAATTTCTTTCAATCCGATACTACCGTGATCCGGAGCATGCGGAGAGGTGTCGGTTCGATTGCAGAACAAATAACCTCCAAACGAACTGAGCATCTGCCCGGTTTGTCGGAACTACTGCGTAGCGCCTTTGAATTGGTAAAACGAATCTGTTGGAAGTATAAGTTCGAAAATAACGGATGTCAATGATTTGAGTACGAACTTTTAGCTTTAAACTGCGCAAACAAAGGCGACTTGACGATTCTTAGTGTATGCAGCTTGCAAGATGTCGAGCGCCCGAAAGGCGGCTTTTTGGGGGCCGCCTTTCGGGGTTGTTGAGGTTGAATGACCATCACCGGGTGGCTTGTGGGCCGATTCGGTGATGGTGCGGATTGGTTTGTGTCCTAGTCGATCGGGCGTTTTAGGACGATGGTCGAGCGGTTTAGCCATTCTTCGATGAGGTCTGAGTCGGGAAGTGTGACTTTGCGCTCCGCACTTCTTTCGTTATCTCTCACCTTAGCTGGTTTGTCGGCCTCGGCCGGGTTTGCTCCGGCGATCGAGATCGTGCCTGATGTCGCCTTCGAATTGGTCGCTCTTGCTTCCATGTCGGAGAAGACAAGATCCTCGATCTCGACGAGTGCGTTGCCGCTCGGGGCGTCATTTGTCACATCAAAGCTGATGTCGACAAGCTCTGCCAGATCGGTCGCCTTGAACACATTGGCCGAGTCGATGAGAACGCGGATCACGCCCGGTTCTGTCGTATTGACCGTCAGAATGGCTCCATCCGGTGCTCCGTCAGCGAGTGTCAC
>JANNWQ010000153.1:0-2148 GCA_031408595.1 Acidobacteriota bacterium
GGGTGGACAAAAACTGCCATGCCGAGGCGTTCACAGGCGGCGAAGATGTCGAAGAATCGCGGTTCGCCGAGATTGAGTTGATTTACGTTGGTTCCGATCTGAACCCCGGTGAGACCGAGCTGTTTGCAGCGTTCGAGTTCCTTGATCGCGAGGGCTGGGTCCTGCATCGGTATAGTACCGAGGCCGACGAACCGGAGCGGAAACTCACTAACGACGGCGGCAATATGATCGTTCAGAAACCTTGAGATCTCGGCCCCGTCGTCGGCTTCCGTCCAATAGCTGAACATCACCGGCACTGTTGAGAGCACCTGCGCGGAGACGCCCGTCGCGTCCATTTCCTCCATGCGTTTTCGCGGGTCCCAACAGTTCTCCTCGATATCGCGAAACTGCACACCATCACGAACCATGTGTGCACAGCACGGCTTGTAATGATCGAGCCTGATAAATCCGCCATAGCCGAAGGAATCCTTCCACGAGGGTATGTCTCGCGGCAGGATATGTGTATGGACGTCGATCTTGAGCACGAGTTTATTTTGTCACTTGTCGCTACGAATCAAAAGTGAAGGCCGGGAAACGTCTTAGAACGCTTCCCGGCCAACGGCTAAAGTAAATCCCGTCATTTACGGTTCTATCAGTTCCTCAGGTGGACGGGTCGCGCCGGGACCGCCGCCACCCGCTCCCGGAGGAGCTTGGATGTATGGGATCTTGGCCTCGACCATCATCGCATTGAGTGCGGCGAGATCGACGGTGATAAGGTTTCGCACCTCATCGGCCGCTGCCGGGATTCTCGTTGCGAGAATATCGATCTGAGCCAATTCCCAAGTCGTCGGAGCACCGGAGGTGTTCTCGATGGCTCCCATTAACTGGGCAGCACGCTGACTTAGAGGTTGAGGCAACTCAACAAGTGGTGGACCCGCCTGGCTGATGGTACTCACCAACGAGGGAGGCGTGCCCCAATTGATATATGCAGCATCGATCTTCTTGAGCAGTTCCTCGCCCGCAGTTCTGATGTTCTGCGGCACACCCGAGCCGGGACGTCGCCAGGCTTCGAGAGCGGTGTTTACGTTCGTGCGTAACGCAACCATCTGCTGCTGCGCCGTCTGTCCACGGGTGACGATCGGCAGAAGTTTGGCCAGTGCGGCCTTCTTCTTGGCACGATCTTCAGCCGAAAAATTGATACGAGGATCGTCGATGACCTGAACGGTCTTACTCAACTCTTTATCGCCAAGCTTGATCTTGACAGTGTACGTTCCTGGATCGACTCGGAAGCCCTGGCCAGATCCTCCGAAACCGCCGCCTCCACCGCCGCCACCAAATCCACCGCCAACACCGCCTGGCCCGGCTCCTGCGGGACGCATACGCATATCCCAAACCCACCGGTTAAGGCCCTTATTAACAATACATTGGCCACCGCCACCTAGGCCGAACTGCGCGAGTAATGCTGGATTGATCCCCGCCGGAAGGCCTGCCGGCAGTCCACCTTGACCGCCTTGCCCCGCAGCTGGCGCTTGCTGTCGTGTGCAGTTCTGCGTTCGCATGACCGCCCCGGCGGCATCAGTCACTGTGATCGTGACGTTTTGACCAGCCGCCAACGGTTCTTTCACGTAAAAATTGATCATCGCTCCATTCGGCGGATTCTGGCCGTAAAAGGCCTTGTCCGACGTGAGCGGCTTGTTGCTCCAGGTTCGCCACTGTACGGAACGACGCGGATCGAACAGGTGAATGTCGCTGGCGAGCACCGCCTCATTCATCTGCTCAAGCGGCGTGATGTCGTCCATGATCCAGATCGAACGCCCGTGTGTCGCGAGAATGAGATCATTCTCGCGCGGGTGAATTAGAATGTCATCGACCGGCACGGTCGGTAGGTTCATGTGGAATTTGGTCCAGCTTGTACCTCGGTCGATCGATGCGTACATACCGTACTCAGTGCCTACGAACAACAGATTTGGATTACGCGGATGCTCGCGGATGACGCTAACGATGCCGTTATTCTGCGGCAGATTTGAGACGATCGATTTCCAGGTCTCGCCGAAATCCGACGTCATATAAACATAGACCTTAAAATCGCCCATTCGATGCCCGTCAAAGGTCACGTATGCCGAACCTTCCGACGAACGCGATGCCACGACGCGGCTGACATAGGTTCCC
>JANNWQ010000154.1:0-5309 GCA_031408595.1 Acidobacteriota bacterium
GAGCGATCCAACCAGACTCTCCGCCGCCAACCGCGAACCAATCGGCCGTCGTGATTGCCCCGCCATCAGAGCGCGATGCGATTCGTATCGTCGAATTATCCTGTTGAGCCCCGTAGATGTTGTATGGAAAATCGTTGTCCGTTGTCACACGGTAAAACTGCGCGGTTGCCTGGTCTTGCTCGGTCCAGGTTGAGCCGGATGAGAAGCTCACATTCGCTCCGCCATCGTTGCCATTGATCATCCGTTTTGCGTCGTTCGGAGCGATCCAGAGATCGTGATTGTCACTGTGCGGAACGCCGATGGTTGTAAATGTTCTTCCTCCATCGATCGATTTGTGAAAGCCTACGTTTAGAACATAGACCGCGTTTTCATTCTCCGTATCGGCATAGACGCGGTTGTAGTACCATGGCCGTTGCCGTATCGCGGCGCTCTCGCTGACGCGCTGCCACGTGTCGCCGGCATCGTTTGACGTAAAGAGACCGCCATCTTTGTTTTCGACCATTGCGAATAGACGATTCGGATTGACGGGTGAGACCGTGATGTTCATCTTCCCGTTGAGTCCTGCTGGAAGCCCACGGTTCCGCGTGATCTCGACCCACGTGTCACCGCCGTCGGTTGATTTGAAGAATCCGCTACCTTCGCCGCCGCTGTCCATACGCCACGGCCTTCGACTAACTTGCCAGAAACCAGCATAAAGCGTATTTGGATTCGATGGGTCCATCGCCAATTCGCTCGCCCCTGTCGCCGAATTCCTGTAAAGAATCTTCTGCCAGGTCTTTCCGCCGTCGCGGGTGCGAAAGATTCCACGTTCATCGTTGTTGCCCCACAGATGCCCAAGTGCCGCGACATAAACAGTATTCGGATCCTTCGGATGAACCCGAATTCTCGCGATGTGTTGCGTATCGCCCAGCCCGACGTGTTTCCAACTCTTACCACCATCAACGGATTTGTACATTCCATCGCCGCTCGAGACATTGCCGCGCAAGGTTTGCTCGCCCATCCCAACATAGATCGTATTCGGGTCAGAGTCAGCCGCATCAATGGCACCGACCGAGCCTGTCTTGAAGTAGCCATCGGAGATGTTTGTCCAGTTCACGCCCGCGTCGTTTGATTTCCAAACGCCACCACCGGTCGCCCCGAAATAATATACGTTCGGTTGTCCGGCGATACCTTCAACCGCACCGACGCGTCCACCGCGAAACGGCCCGATCGAACGATATTGGAGATTCTTAAGCGGATCGACCTTGGCCGCAACAGTCTGACCCGAAACCTCGATGGAAACGAGCGACAATAGTACAAATTTGCAAACGAGCGATGCCAGCAAAACACGGATGGAGCTAAGACGCACTTTTTTTTACCTGCCTTTGAGTTATGTTGAAATGATGTTTCACAGCGATTATACGATAAAACAACGGACAACGCCCGTCTGTCCCAAGTCGTCCCAGCCGGGGCCTGGGACATGGAAATGTTGGAAATAAATGACTTAGGCTCCTTTTCGAGTGGTTGTCCCAGGAGCTTGTTGGGACAAATAAGTTGCTTATTTTCAACACTTACATCGATCTTTTGACCGAAAATCAGAGAAAAAATAGAAACACACTGCACGTGTGTCACAACACAAACTCCTCCTATGTCCTGAAATAGGCTGAAACATCATCAAGTTAGTACCGGAATCGGTCGTCTTCAGGCGACATATCGCGAAGCCATCGACGATCTCGTGTTCCGACGCTACCATAAATCGCCCTAGGGCGATATATACGCTTCGCCGCTAATGTCACTATTCGCCGATAATGTCACTGTCCGCCGCTAATACCGCTAATCGGAACCACCTGCAGTAGCGGGTGGTTGGAGCTGGTTTGCTAAACTTTAGGTCTTTACTAAGCGCGGTGTTAAACCACCCGCTACCGCAGGTGGTTCTGACTTTGAACCCGACGGCATTTCGTCATAAAATAGAGTTTTGTATTACTAGCGAAAAACACTACTTTATGAGCACAAATAAACAAGCAGTCATCATAAGCGCGGCGAGGACGCCGACGGGTAAATTTCAGGGCCTTCTAAAAGGATTCTCGGCTCCGGAGCTCGGGGCGATCGCGATCAAGGAAGCCGTCGCACGTGCGGGCGTCGCTCCGGAAAAGATCGACGAGGTAATTATGGGCTGCGTCGTTGCCGCCGGGCAAGGCCAGGCTCCTGCACGTCAGGCAGCATTAAAATCAGGCCTTCCGCCGGAAGTCTCGGCATTGACGATCAATATGGTTTGCGGATCGGGACTGCGAGCAGTCGCACTCGCATCGCAAGCGGTACAACTCGGTGATGCTGAATACGTCGTTGCCGGCGGAATGGAATCGATGTCGAATATTCCGTATGCCCTGCCCGGTGCACGTGACGGCTACAAAATGGGAAATCAGACCGTCACCGATCTCATGATCCACGATGGTTTGTGGTGTCCGTTTGAGAACTGGCACATGGGCAATACCGGCGAGGTCGTTGCCGAAAAATATCAGATCTCACGTGAAACTCAAGACGATTTCGCCGCAAAGTCGCATCAGAAGGCCGCGGATGCCCAGGCTGCCGGTCGATTTAAGGACGAGATCATTCCAATTGAGATACCACAGAAGAAAGGCGATGCGATCGTTCTCGATTACGATGAGCCGGTTCGCCCTGACACTACGGCTGAAAGCCTGGCCAAGCTCAAACCTGCCTTCAAACGTGATGGCGGGACGGTTACGGCTGGAAATGCTCCTGGCGTTAACGACGGAGCCTCCGCTCTCGTTGTAACATCCGCGGAAAATGCAGCCGCTGCGGGCATTGAACCGCTTGGACGCGTCGTCGCGTGGGCATCATCAGGTATCGAGCCGAAGCTGATCATGATGGCTCCGGTCAAGGGCGTGCAGAACGTGCTCGCGAAAGCAGGCTGGTCGATGGCCGATGTAGATCTCTTCGAACTAAACGAAGCCTTCTCTGTCCAGGCTCTCGGCGTGATGCAGGAACTCGGACTCGATATGGATCGTGTAAATGTAAACGGCGGCGCGGTCGCACTTGGCCACGCGATCGGCAATTCCGGCGGCCGAGTGCTCACAACGTTGCTGTATGAGATGAAGCGACGTGGTGCAAAACGCGGTGTTGCAGCGCTGTGTCTGGGCGGCGGCAACTCGGTTGCTCTTGCAGTCGAGCGTGACTAGGTGTTTCGTCGGACCGCAGACTGCCAGCCTGCGGGTGTTTGACTCGCTGGCTGGCAGCCTGCGGTCCGACAAATGTTGCAACTAGGATATAGGTTCAAACGTTCTACAGATTGAGAGTTTGAATCAACATTTTCGAGGCAAATTAATGACAGGTAAAGAACATAACAAATTATTGAGCATTTTCTTCTTCGTCCAGGGCGGGCTGCAGTTGTTTGGCGGAATTATCGCTGCGGTAGTTTACGTCGCGCTTGGTGGGGCGATGCTCGCAAATTCCCGTCGCGAAGACGAACAGGTGATCGGCGGTGTCTTCATGGGCGTCGGCGTCTTAGTCGCGATAATAATGATCGCCTTCGCGGCGTTGGATTTTCTCATCGGATTCAAGATGCTCAAGGAAAAGGCGATCGGTCGGACACTTGGAATTATCGGAAGTATCTTGTCGCTATTCAGTTTTCCGCTCGGAACCGCACTCGGGGTTTACGGACTGTGGTTCCTGTTCGGCGACAAAGGCAAAGAGTTTTACGCACTCGCCGGACACGACGGACAGCGTCTTTACGCTCCGCCACCTCCGCCTAATAGTTGGCAGTGATTTGTTAATATTTGTTAGATCTACGGGCGATTCGAAGTTATCTTCGGTCGCTCGTTTGTTTTGTTCGAGCGATTTGATAAATTCATTCTTTGATTTTTATTAGATAGAGCAAGGGAATATACATGAGTGAAATAATCGGAGTTATTGGTGCGGGAACGATGGGCAACGGTATTGCTCAGACGGCTGCGGGTGCGGGTTTTGACGTAGTTATGTGTGACGTGTCGGCGGAATTCGTCGAGCGCGGTGTCGCAAATATCAGCAAAAGCCTCGATCGTTTTGTAAAGAAAGAAACGATGACCGGGGAACAAAAGGCTGAGGTTTTGGCGCGTATATCGACGACGACGAACCTGGACGACGTGAAGAACTGCTCATTGGTGGTTGAGGCGGCATCGGAGAATTTTGAGATCAAAAAGCAGGTCTTCAAAAAGCTCGATGCTATCTGCGGCGAAGATGCGATACTATCATCAAACACTTCCTCCATCTCGATTACAAAAATTGCCGCGACCACAAAACGCCCGGACAAGGTCATCGGGATGCATTTCTTTAACCCGGTTCCGCTTATGAAACTGGTTGAAGTTATCCGTGGAATTGCAACATCTGATGAGACTTACGCGAAAGTGAAAAGTCTCTCGGAGCAACTCGGAAAGGTGCCGGTCGAGTGTAATGACTATCCAGGATTTGTTTCCAATCGCGTTCTGATGCCGATGATCAACGAAGCGATCTTCGCCCTTCACGAAGGCGTCGCGACAAAAGAATCGATCGACGAGATAATGAAACTCGGCATGAATCACCCGATGGGACCGCTCACATTGGCTGATTTTATCGGCCTCGATGTGTGTCTCGCGATCCTAAATGTTCTCCACGAGGGCCTCGGCGATCCGAAATATCGTCCGTCGCCGCTACTGAAGAAATACGTCGATGCCGGATGGCTCGGGCGCAAGAGTGGAAAGGGTTTCTACGACTATCAATAAGAAATCACCACAGAGGCACAGAGAACACAGAGGGTAGGACAAATTTTAAAAAAACCTCTGTGCTCTCTGCGTCTCTGTGGTGAATTTTTCTTCTTATGCACAAGAATCTCAGAACATTCATCGACAGTCTTAGACGTGAAAATGAGATAGTCGAGATCTCGGCGGAGGTCGATCCGTATCTTGAGATCGCCGAGATACACCGTCGCGTTATTGATGATCAAGGAAAAGCTCTGCTTTTTACGAATGTGCACGGTTCACAGTTTCCGGTGGTCACAAATCTATTTGGCACAAAACGCCGTATAGATCTGGCTTTTGGTTCTAAACCTTTGGAGTTCGTAAAACGTGCCGTACACGCTGCCGAGACTCTTATCCCGCCGAAACTAAGCAAACTCTGGGAATTTCGCGATCTGGGATTCTCTGCGGCTAAGCTAGGAACAAAATCGGTCAGCCGGGCTCCTGTGTTGGAATCCAAACAATCGCTAGTAGATCTGACCAGGCTTCCGCTTCTGCAACTCTGGCACGAAGACGGTGGGCATTTTATTACTCTTCCGCTCGTTTATACGGAGAGCCCGACGG
>JANNWQ010000155.1:0-2278 GCA_031408595.1 Acidobacteriota bacterium
TGGTAAGATCCTCTTTCAATCTAATAAAAAGGAGCGACTCTTATGACACAAAAGCTGAAAAGCTGTTTTTCCGTTCTCACTCTCGCGGTTTTTATTTTTAACGCCGGCAGCCTTTTGGCGGTTACTCCCGGCATTGCATTAGTAGGAAAAGGAACAGTCGCGGGTAATGCCCTCGATAAGTCCGGGCAGACGGGAAATATCTGCCAGGCGGGATTTCCGACTAATTGCGTTTCAAAGGCGATCTTGGGCGGTTTTGGCTCGGACATTACGTATACGGGACATGACAATGTTTATATCGCCGCGCCGGATCGAGGCCCCTTCGACGGGCTGACTGACGTTCCGTACTTAGATCGCCTTCATTTCTTCCATATGACAACCGATGTAGGGGCTCAGTTCCCAAACATCCGTCCGTTGCTCCTCGATACACGTTTTTTGAAAAATGAATTCGGCCAAATCTTTCTGGGCGCGGCTGATGCGTTTGATATTGCCAATCCATTTGCAACTCTTCGATTTGATCCCGAAGGTATCCGTCTCGGGGCTGATGGAACATTTTACGTTTCGGATGAATACGGCCCCTATCTATTTCAGTTTGACCGTCAAGGGCATCTATTACGCCGTCTGGCCGTACCTGCGAAGTTTCTTATTGCCAACCCAAGCTCCAACCCCACAACCGAGCTGCTCGGCAATACCGCCGGACGCCAAGCCAATCGCGGTATGGAGGGGTTAGCGATCAGCCCCGACGGCACAACACTTTTCGGGATCATGCAAAATGCCTTGCTGCAAGATAATGCTCTCACTCCCGCTACAACGAGCCGCAGGAGCGTGTACACGCGCATTCTCAAACTCGACGTCGTGACAGGAGCCACCGAGGAGTTCGTTTATCGTTTACGGGATTCGAACCGGGGACAAGGCGTAAGCGAGATACTTGCCATCAATGACCACGAATTCCTGGTCGTCGAACGCGATAATAGGTCTTTTCTAACCTCGGGAGAGGCACCTACCCGAAAGGATATATTTAAAATCGACATCAATGGAGCTACCGACGTTTCGGATATCATTGGTCTGCCTGCAACCGGTAACCTTCCCGTCGCCATTACGGGCGTAAGCAAGACACCGTTTATAGACCTGCTCGACCCCGCGTTCGGACTGCACTTGAACGACGCTGACGCCATCGCTGAGAAGATCGAGGGACTTGCATGGGGGCCGAATCTAAGCGATGGACGGCATGTGCTGTATGTCGTTAGCGACAACGATCTAAACCCATTAGTCGCAAGCCAGATATTCTCCTTCGCAATTGACCCTTTACTTATCGATTATCAGGCTCAGACACTTCCCGGGCCGTTCTTCCCGCCTGGCCAGGTTAAAAAGGCACTTCGGCTACAGCAACATTAAAAGCGGTTGAGAGTTAAGAAGAAAGCCCGACCGGAAGGAAGGGCTTTTTTATTCTCGATCTACAAAATGGTGGAGGCGGCGGGAATCGAACCCGCATCCAAAGGTTGCGACCAGTAAAATCTACACGCTTAGTCAATTCACTTAATTTTCGCCGTCCGTGAGCAGATGAACTGACAAGACCTCACGATCGGCTAACCCGACTAACTTTAACGCGCGTTCGCAGGTGGTGAACGTGCGCGAGCCTGAACTGAGTTATGCCTTATCCGGTCGCATCAGACGGACTTCCGGTAAGACATTGCTGGAGCTAAAGTTAATTAGGCAGCAAGGGCTAATTCTTGATTAGCATTTGTGTTTTGTATAGTTTTTTTAACGAGCTAACCACACAAGCCCGACGTGCATTCAAAGATCTATACAAGCCCCTGTCGAAGCCTGTCGCCCCCATAGAGGAAAATCAGTCTACCCTATTGAGATGCAAATTGGAAGATGGACGTTGTCGTCGTAATGAGGTCGTCTGACTGAAAGAGTAAGACACATGAAAAAAACCCGAAGTCTTAAGACAACGGGCTTTCTCTAAGAAGTTGCGAACGAATCTTATTTGGCTTCGTTATTACCCGACTCAGCATTCAGCTTACGGAAGCCGACGATACGGCTGGACCAGTAGCCTTTGAATGGTGAGTAGGTGATGCCCTTGCTGGAGGATGCGTGGTAAAAGCCATTCTCGTCTGCGACGATGCCCATGTGGCCGAGGCCGTTGAGGAAGACGAGCGTACCGTATTTGAATCTGTCGTCACCGTAAACCGGCTCCGATTGTGCCCACAGAGTGCGTGCACTTGAGCGGGTGAATGGGATGCCTGCCTGCTGGAATGCTGCCCAGACGAAACCTGAA
>JANNWQ010000156.1:0-2322 GCA_031408595.1 Acidobacteriota bacterium
GGCATTCGCGACGCATCACATTGCATCCGGTGATGAAGTGAACCTCGTTATTTCCGGCTTGCAAAGTGCGCTCTATTGGGCGGCGACGGCCGGATTGATGTATCTCGCCTTTGAACCGTATATGCGTAAAAGTGTGCCCGAACGCGTCATCTCGTGGAACCGGCTGCTCGCCGGGGATTGGCGCGATCCGCTCGTCGGGCGTGACATTCTCGTAGGAGCGGCCGCGGCTGCGATCATGAATACGATCTACGTACTGGTGGGCTACGTTCTCCCGGTCCTGCAGGGCAAACCAACTTACCTGAAGATCACCGACCAGTACATTGGCGCTTTAAATATGATGTTTGTTGGGGTCAGTGGTTTTCCGGCGCTGTTGATGCACGAGATCAGCAATTCGCTCATAATCGCCTTTGTCATCTCATTTATGATCTTGTTCATGGGGCTGCTTCTTAGGCGAAAAAATGTGGGCGTGGCCGCAGTTTGCCTGATCTGGTCGGTCGTGTCGATCGCGACGAGCCTGGCGAATAATCAAGGCGCCTACGGGCTGGTCGCGATTCTTGTGGGTGTAAACCTCTTCATCCTCGTACCGGCTCGATTTGGTGTTTTGGCACTGATCTCGACGCTCATGTTTAGCAATATCTATCACCGCCCCGTCACCACAGACCTTACGGCCTGGTACGCCAGCGAGTTCGTATTGTACATGCTGTTCCTAACGGCATTGGCGATCTTCGGCTTTTACACCTCGACCGCCGGACAAAAACTATGGCAAGGCAAACTCCTCGGCGACGGGGATTGACAAAGGGAATTTACCACAAAGGCACGGAGGGCACAGAGGGCTTTAAGAAGGTTTTGAGTCGGCGGAGCCGACGTTATATTTGCGGCCCACAGTGCAAACTGTGGGAAGGCACAGACCGAAAATACGAGCCGTTGAAAACGGCGGCATAATTTCGGGGCGAGCAGGATGGAAATTGTTATGTCATCGTCTTCGACGGTTCGGACGAATAATGCCCACGTTACCCATTTCTTGCGATATGGGCTACAAATATACCGCCGTCTCCGACGGCGGGTTCGATGATGTGTCTATAATGTCAGAAACTTACAATGGAAGATCCAACCAAAATAGACAGCGCCGGCAGCGGCCGGATGTCAGGCGACGAAAATAAGACTGCGATAAAGGCGACTACAACCGGCGACTTCAAAACCGGTGATTTCGTCGCGGGGACGGTGCTCGCGAGTCGCTATCGCATCATCGGCTTGGTAGGCAAGGGCGGGATGGGTGAGGTTTATAAGGCTGAGGACATCAAGCTCTCGCAGATGGTCGCGCTCAAGTTCCTGCCCGATAGCTACCAAAACGACAGCGCAGCCCTCGAACGCTTTCATGGCGAGGTGCGCAATGCTCGTCAGGTCTCGCATGTGAATGTGTGCCGCGTTTTCGACATTGGCGAGATCGATGGGCGACATTTTTTGTCGATGGAGTTTGTCGATGGCGATGACTTGTCGGAGCTGTTGACGCGGGTCGGGCGGTTTACGCACGAAAGGGCGGTCGAGATCTCGCGGCAGCTTTGCGTTGGTATGGAGGCGATCCATAAGGCAGGGATACTGCATCGCGACTTCAAGCCTGCAAACATCATCATCGACAAAAAGGGCGTTGCCCGCATCACGGATTTCGGCATCGCAGGAATTGAGGCCGACATTTCTAAAGACGAGATCCGCTCCGGTACACCGGCATATATGTCGCCCGAGCAGATAACCGGCAAAGAGGTGACTGTTCGAAGTGATATCTATGCGCTCGGACTCGTTCTGTACGAGATATTCACCGGTAAACAGGCGTTCATGGCGGCGACTGTCCCTGAGCTGATCAAGATGCACCAGACGGCGACGCGGACCAGTCCGTCAACACACGTCAAAAGCATCGACCCGCTGGTCGAGAGCGTCATTGCCCAGTGCCTCGAAAAGAACCCGAAGGATCGGCCGCAAACCGCACTGCATGTCGCGATGGCTCTGCCGGGCGGCAACCCGATGCAGATCGCTCTCGACGCGGGGCAAACGCCGACTCCTGAGATGATCGCCGCTTCGCCGAAGAAAGGGGCTTTGAAGCCTGTTGTCGCATTACTCTGTTTACTTGGAGTCATCATTTCGTTGATTTCCATAGGCTATATCAACGGCCGATACAAAACCTTCAATCTGACACCGCTCCAGAAATCGCCCGATGCTCTCGCTGACCGCGCCGAAACCATGGTCAAGACATTCGGATACTCGGACAAACCCGCCGACAAGCGTCACAATTACAAGAGCAACGGAGAGTTTCTACGATACGCGAAAGAG
>JANNWQ010000157.1:0-9514 GCA_031408595.1 Acidobacteriota bacterium
CCCTGAAGCTAATAAAATCAATCGTTTTGAGTGGTTTGCAATAATTTTATTTTGATCCGTTTATTCTGGAGGAGTTTGTGACGATTCGTCTTACTTTCCTTTTATCAATAGTTTGCTTAATTGCCCTCGCGTCGAACGTAACTGGCCAAATAGATTCGGTTCTAGGCCAAGTTACGAATTCGTCTAGGGAATCGTATATTGGCGGCATCAGCGGAAATGGCAGACTTATTGTCTTTGAATCTACGGGCGATCTCGCAACCGAGAACCCGCGCAATTCCGACGGCAATTCCGAGATCTTTTTATTCGATTATGCCCAGCGGCGGATATATCAGATCACGGACACCAAGAACGTTCTTTTCAACAGCGCCGGGGATCCGACGGCGCAAAATAACGTTCGAATTCTGATCGTCAATTCGCGCCCGGTGATCAGCAACGATGGACGTTGGATTGCTTTTAGCTCAAACGCGACAACATCACGGCCATCGGCTCCTGACAACACAAACCCAGGTTCATTCGACGGCAATACGTTTACGTCGCCCACTCCGACTCCGTCGCCGACCGCGACGCCAACTGCGACGCCGACTGGAACACCAACCGCTACCCCAACCGGCTCGCCTACGCCTACACCGACCCCACCAGCTAATCCGCTGACCGCAGATGCAAATACCGAGATGTGGCTGTATCAGATACCGGTTTACGCTACAGTCGCAGACCTTTCTGCCGGCGATGAACTACCGGTCACAAATCTGGCGGGTGGAATGTTTACCCGTGTAACAAACACCGATCCGAGCCAGTTGCCACGAACAGGCAGCCCCTCAACAGCCGCCTCCATTGCTGATGATAATCACGATGCGAGTATCTCGGATAATGGTAACGTTATTGCTTTTGGCTCGACCCGCGATCTTGTTCCTGCTGTCGGCAACGCTTTTCCCGCCGAGGATACCGAGGAAATTTTTACCTATGTTCGTGGCACGGCATCTCTCAATCAGGTGACGAAAACACCACGGGGAACTGTCGCGGTCCAGATCTACTGTAAAAGTCCGACGATCTCCGGCAACGGGAATCGTGTCGCATTTGCCAGTACAGGGGATGATCCGGTCGACAATCCTGCGAGCGCGACAAATTTTGACACCGGCAGTAATCCGGACACGAGCCGCAACGAAGAGGTTTTTTACGCCGACCTGACGAACGGAATTCCTACTGGTGGCAAGCAAATAACGACTACAACACCGACAAATGCGGGTGATCCCGTAAATATTCTCGATCTCGGCCGACGGATGAGCCGCGATGGACGATACATTGCGTTTGATTCCTTTGCCGACCTCGCCAACGAGAATAGCGGCACAAACTACCCGTCTTTCGCACTTTATTTGTACGACACGACGTTGACAACCAATGCCACTCGCCGCATCGGCCCACGAAGCGACGCCGACACTAACGCGTCCGGCGGCGACGTAGCCCATTACCCCGGCTTTACGGATACGGATGCTACTGGTTCGCCATCTACGCTGGTGCTTGAGACAAGATTGAATATCAAGCCTGACGGAACGATCCCAACAAATGTTTTCGATGGCCTGAATCCCAACGAAGTTCGGCCATCGCAGATATACTCGTATCCGCTGAATCTTCCGGCAACGACTGCCACGTTTACGCGTCTCGCGAAGTTTCCTACGCCAAGCACTTTTGTCGCTTCCACGCAGTTGATCCCGAGCAACTCGCTTAGTCGAATGGCGTTTACCTTGGGGCTTAGCGAACTTGGACTCGGAAACGTGGACAATCTCGCCGAGATCTATTATTTTCTAAAGCCGACAGTGACAAATCAGGCCCCGGTAAGCCTTAGTTTTTCAACCGGAGCGACGAGACTCCCGATACTTGCATCTGCAAGTCCGACGCCAACGATAACCGGCACCCCGACGACTACGCCGACCCCGACCGCTACTCCTACAGCAACGCCGACAGCAACCCCCACCGCGACGCCAACCGGCACCCCAACGGGAAGTCCGACACCGACGCCGACGCCAGTGACGCCGCCCGCTGTTTTGGGTATGTCGACTGGAATGCTCGCATATCTCGACTATCAATCCGGCGGTGACCAGCCGCTCGTGGCTCGTGCTGCCATCGGATCGCTGAAACGCCGCTTTACTCTGCCAATGGAACTCAGCGGCCTGACCATGACCATCGACGGCGTCGCATGCGGGCTCAAAACGGTTGGGCAGAGACGAATTGAATTCGTTGCTCCACCGGCACTGTTGAGTACGCTCGCCGGAAACATTTTGCCACTCGTATTGAACAACAACGGCGTCGTAATGAAGGGCTGGGTTACCATCGTCCCTGCACGTCCCGACATTTTCCGGGCCGATATGCTGGTAGCTTCAGGCGGACGGGCA
Organism: Acidobacteriota bacterium; assembly: GCA_031408595.1. GTDB lineage: Bacteria > Acidobacteriota > Blastocatellia > Pyrinomonadales > Pyrinomonadaceae > OLB17. The sequence goes on from JANNWQ010000157.1 coordinate 2,388, forward strand.
AGACTATTTAACATCACTAACACAGTTTTCCGCACAGAACCCTTTGCCGTACGCACCATCAGACGCAGGGGCAATATGCTGGTACCGACTGTTCTCCGCGTGTATCTCACGGGCGTAGATCCGTTGTTGGGCTTTATCACTTCGACTAACGTTAAGGCGCGAATAAAAGACCAACCTCTCGTGCAGAAATCCGCTCCAATTCTTGTTGATCCGGGTGTATATACCGTTGATTTCGAATTGCCGGCGGCCCTCGACGCAGTCGGAGATCAACCATTGGTAGTGTTCGTGGAATTCAACACCACGTCGATCTTTAGCTCGCGGCTTGACGATACGACATCGAGGGTATTTATCCTATAGCAAAAGGTTGGGCTTTCTCTAACAGGGCGGGACGTGATCCCGCCTTTTTCATTGGTGCCTAACCTCTTGCACGGCTCCACCGCGTGGGATACAATTTCTCTTTGCCGAATACAATTTAGAGAACATTGTCTGCTTTCGGAATTTATTTATTTTTGAATCGATTGCACGACTGAGGCGCCGAAGGCACTATAACAAAATATTATGGCTGGAAAAGATGTGAGCACAATGAAGATCGCTCCTAAGGTCTGGAAGAACGGCCAGTTTATTGATTGGGATGACGCACGAATTCACGTAATGTCTCACGCGGTAAATTACGGTTCAAGCGTTTTTGAGGGTATCCGATGTTATGAGACATCGAAGGGGTCGGCGGTTTTCCGTCTTACCGAGCATATGCAACGGCTCGTCAATTCGGCAAAGATATATCGCATGGATTCCAAATTCGTCCGTCAGGATTTTTGCGATGCATCCCTTGAACTGATCCGCCAAAGTGGGCTTGATAGCTGTTATCTACGACCGATCATCTTTCGCGGACTCGATGAAGATAATCCATCGTTCGGGGTTAACGGCATGAACAGCCCCATAGATTCGTACGTCTGTGCGTGGCAGTGGGGCAAATACCTCGGCGAAGAAGCACTCGAAAACGGCATCGATGTCTGCGTGTCGAGTTGGACGCGCATTACTACCAATGCGATGCCGGCAATGGCCAAGGCTGGTGCGAACTACATGAATTCGCAGCTCATCAAGATGGAGGCGATCCTCGGCGGATTCTCCGAAGGCATCGCACTCGATGATCGGGGCTATGTCTCTGAGGGATCGGGCGAAAATATTTTTCTGGTGAATGGTGGCCGCCTCATCACACCGCCGCTTGGGGCGTCGATCCTGCCGGGCATAACTCGCGACTCGGTCGTGCAGATCGCCCGCGAAATGGGTATAGAAGTCGTCGAAACGCAGGTTCAACGCAGTGCCCTATATCTCGCTGACGAAGTTTTTTTCACAGGCACAGCCGCCGAGATCACGCCGATCCGTTCGGTCGACCGCATCACCGTCGGCGAGGGCCGTCGCGGCGAAATGACCAAGCGTATTCAGGACGAATTCTTCAAAATCATCGCTGCCGAACGTCCGGCCCCCAATAATGCTCCGTGGCTAACTTTCGTTAACGCCGAGGATGAAAAAAAAACGGTCGCAGCCTGATTAGCTAGATCTGGGTGAGCAACTTTTGGTTTTTCGAAGGCCTTCAGTTCCAAACTGGAGGTTTTTCATTGGTTCGAAACTAGGCTTGAGCCAGAAGACTGTGGTTCACTATAAGTAGAAGAATGGCTGGATCGATCTACAAACGCTGGGCTCTCGAAGTCACGGTGTTTACCTGCGGGGCTCTCGTCATGACCTACGAGATCATCGGTTCGCGCATCTTGTCGCCATTTCTCGGGTCGTCCACATACATTTGGACAAGCCTCATCGGCGTGATACTGGCGAGCCTCAGTCTCGGGTACTGGCTTGGCGGGCGCATCGCCGACAAACACCCAGACGTCAAATACCTCGCATCCATCGTGCTGATCGCTAGTGGTCTGATCTCTCTAACCGCTCTGATCAAGGAAGTTCTGCTATCGATCATAGCTGGCATTTCGGTTGGCCTCGAATTGAAGGCACTCGTCGCAGCAGTCCTATTATTCGCACCAGCTAGTGTGTGCCTGGGTTTCGTCACGCCTTTTGCAGTCCGGCTGAGAATGACGACGCTCGAAACAACGGGACAAACCGTCGGCCGCCTTTACGCACTTTCAACCATTGGTAGTATTGTGGGCACATTCGCAGCCGGTTTTTTTCTGATCCCGTTCGTAGGTAGCGTTAGGACACTCTACCTGATCGCGGCAACCCTACTCGCTCTGGCTCTAATGCTCGCACCATTAGCGATGTCGAAAACAGCGATCACTTCGATTTTTCTCCTTATCTTTGGGATTATAGCGACCGAAGGCAATTCGTACATACTGCGGCAACAAAGTGATGTTTACGACCTTGATACCGAATACAGCCGTGTCCAAGTCTTCCGTTCAGCAGACCCAAAGACCGGCAGACCGATCCAAGCCCTCGCGACTGATCCGTACTTTGTCCAGTCCGCTGCATTTCTCGACAGCGACGAACTAGTTCTCGAATACGGCCATTTTTATCACCTTATCCGCCATTTCAATCCCAACATCAACCACTCCCTGATCATCGGCGGCGCCGGTTACTCGTTCCCGAAAGAATATCTGCGCGTATATCCCGAAGCCCGACTCGATGTCGTAGAGATCGACCCGCAAATGACCGCGATCGCCCGCCGGTTCTTTCGACTAGAAGATGATCCCCGGCTCAACATTATCCATGAGGATGGCCGCATGCTCATCAACCGCACCGAGTCCGGCAAATACGACGCCATCCTAATGGACGCCTTCGGCTCGCTCTTCTCGGTCCCGACACACCTCACCACCATCGAGGCCGTCAACCACCTAAACCGCATCCTCACCAACGAAGGCGTCGTCATCTTCAACCTCGGCTCCGCCATCACCGGCCCCGCGAGCCTCTTCCTCCAAGCCGAACTAGCCACCTACCAACAAGCCTTCCCACACGTCTACCTCTTCAAAGTAAACACCGACTACCCCGACGAAAAACTCCAAAACCTAATAATCATCGCGTCAAAATCTCCTAAAGCTCCCCTCCTGTCTGAGGAGGGGTGGCCGCGTTTCGCGGACGGGGTGGTCGCAGTCGATCCCCAAATCAACTCCCTCCTGACTCACCGCTACATCACCAACATATCCATCACCCAACCCCTCCTAACCGACGACCTCGCCCCGGTCGAACACTACAACTCAACCGCCCAAAACATCTATCTAAAAGCCCGTTAAACGCCCCCGCCAGAAACTTTTTTTCACTTTTTGAAAAAAAAATCCTGTAAGAAATAGCCCCTTTCTGACGCTACATATGAAAGAACAAAAAAACGCAGGAGTGATCGCCAATGCCGTCAAAAAAAATGCTTGCATTTATAACAATCAGGTGTATACTGCCTCTATTCAAGCAGTTTTTCACCTTTAGGTGGTTCAAGGAGATCCCGCAATACTCCTCGACCTTGGCACTTACTGTTACAGCTTGAAACCGGGAGGCTTGAGCACAACCGTCCAAACTTTCCCCGTTTCCAAAGCTCTTAATTCAAGGGGCGTTTTCGTTCTTATTTACTAGAATCGCGACCTAGTGCGCGCGGATTGCATCGTGAGATCGGGTATGAACACGGGTGACCAATCCGTTGGAGGCGAGATATAGACATGGTACAGCTTACATTTTTTTGCGGGTCCGGACGATTGGGCAGCCGACATCGACATCGACAACGACGCCGGGATCGAACACATCTTCCAGGTAATCCGCAACGCCATGCCCGGACGAGACACGCACCCATACAACATCCACCAAATCCTAGTTGGCTACCAACAAATCGACCCGGGGTATTCGTTCGAGGTGTCATGAATTAAGACGACAAGAATGAGCCAATTTCTAGATTCGAAACAAACGGAGGTTTTATGACAAAACGTATTTCTTTATTAGTACCTTTTGTAATTGCGATTTTCACGTCCATAGGACATGCACAAATCACGGCACCTACACCATCGACAACATTGGATTCGGCTCAAATCGTACTTGTCGATTCGGGCGACACTCTCGACCATATAGTAGTCTCCAGTTCTGACCCGGAAAGGGGCTGCGACGATTGCGTGGAAAAAAATGCGGCAGCTCATACTTTTTATATAAATGTCGCGTTGGGTATGGGTGACAACGAGTTTGTTATCACGGGATACAAGAATAAGAGATACGTCAGAAATTACGTTGTGTACATCCTGCGTGTCGCGGCTGATTCGAAGGCAAAGAAAACCGCTGCCAAACCGGCTAGTCAGCTAAATTCAACCGTCGCGATTAACCAAAAGGCTTCATTGGCCGAGATTCCGCCAACGACTCTTATCTCAGCAACTTTTCAAACAGATGTTCTCGCTAGATCTGGGCCGAACACAACCGAGGACAAACCAAGCATTGTTGTAGTCAGCAACGCCTCTACGGTCGAACCGACACCCATAGAAACTTTTCTCTCGGGCCGAGCAAGTGCTATCCCGCAGGTCGCACCCACGCCTTCGGCAAAACAAAAAGCGCTCGACGGAGAAGACACTAGTATCCCTATCAATCCAAAGGCGCGGTTGATCTTTGGGTTCGAGCAAGTAGGCGCGAGCTCGTCTGTGAGCAAGGGGAGGCCATTTGTAGACCTAATGTTCAATATTCCTGTTGGAAAATGGAGTGTGGATTATAAAAGCAACGGGGAAAAGACCAAACGCTATTTCACCAATTCCTTCTGGACAAGCTTCAAATTGACCTCGTCGCCCACGCAAACTCTACCCGATCTTGGAGGATTGACAGCACCCGCAATCAGCGGCTTTTTCGGCAGTAACCAATCGAACCAGATAAATGATCTGGTCCAAGCATTTGAAATGAAAATCGGCTGGGAGACCGTAGTAAGAAAAGGCTTCAGCCTAATCGCGGGCGTGGGGGCAACCAGTCCATTAACATCCGAAAAGACGATAGTCGCCTACAAAATTCCTCGTCTGGCCGATAATGTTACGGTGCAACCGGAATTTAGGAGAATTTTCGGCCCGAATCAGGATTTCACCAATATTACTAATCTAGTATTGACATCCGGCGACAGAGACCGCTTTATGCGAAATTGGTTTGTCGGCGGGCGTCTTCGTCACCAAATTATCGGAGATGTTAACGAAGTATATCCGGCTATTTTTGAGCTTACTTTCGGCCAGGACGAGGTTATGACGAACAAATTGGTCGGTCGCGTCCTAAAGTTCGACAGCTTTGTTCCAATCCCTGTGAAAGGGCTAAAGTTTCTATATTTTGGAGCAAGTTTTAGTTCGAAGCTTACTCGAAAGGTAACCACAACGACCTTTCCGTTTTTCCTTGAACCGGCAGCACCCGGGGTCAATATTTTCGCACCCACGAATTTTGTCAGGAATATCAGGGACATCCGCGAGTTGAACTCGGATCGTGACGGATTCTCTTTTAGATTTGGCGTTGACCTAATGCAGCTTCTCAATAAACCGGACAGTGCAAAAGCTGCGATACTACCGACGCCTGCACCAAGGAAACTTTACTAAAAATGTTGTCAACGGTGGCGGCTGCTGGCACTTTATTTTAAAAAAACTGCGAGTTTTTTCTTAAAAACAAAGCGATTCGGCTTTTAGGCTGGGGAGTTCGGTGGGAAGGGTGGAGGACACTGCTGAAAAGGTGTGGAAGCGGTGCTTGAAAGGTCTCGGGTTCTCCTTAAAGGGTGAGGCTTTCTTCCCTAAGGCTGAGAGGTTCTCCTTAAAGGGTGAGAGGTTCTACCTTGGGGCTGTGAGGCATTCCTTTGAGGGTCAATGGTTCTGATTTTAGGCTTGATAGCAATAGCTGAAAGGGATGAGTTTCTACTTTTAAGGTTGTAGGCAATGGCTTGAAAATAATTTGAATAAGGAGATAAATATATGGCAAATGAAAGTGATCGGTACCCAACGACGCGAGCGGGCGAGAGGGAGATGTTTGCGATTATCGACCTTAAAGTTGATGATTTGGCCAATGGTCGCCGATCTATACGTCAACCGTCGGATAGGAGTTTTACGATATGAGCTTTGTACCTTACACATTGAACCTAAGGACGGCAGAAGGTGAACAGGCCGACGCGGAAGGCGTCCGCGTAATCTTTTTTGATACGTCGCACAATGAGCTGATCGGCTTCAATAATTTAAAATTTCCGCCCGCGAACAGATTTGAGCTACCTGAGCACTTGGCTGGTAAAATTATGCTGCCCGAAATTATTGCGCCTGATTTTCATGGAGTGAAAGCACCTCTTTTCCTCGCTCGATATGACAATGCGGATGTGCAAGACGTAAGACTACTGAGAAAACCTTCGGGCTGGAAAGCCAAATTTGAAAACTGGAACGACCTGGGCAATGAGTTTGACCGCCTCAAAAGCGTTCTTCAAAGGTCGCCGGACATAAAATTGCTCGGCGGTAATTCGCTTGGCAGTCTTACCGACGACGGGTACAACGGGCTTTCGACGACGGACAGCGTGGTCGCAAAAACCTGCCTCCTCAATCTATATATTAAGATGTCCGAGGACGTCGAACCCGTGGGCGGTGAATACCCGTGGTTCAAATTTGTGCAGCGAATACTCTCCATCGGACGTGAGCGGTTTATTGCCGTCGTTGATGATGAAATGTTCGATCTTGTTGACCAGATAAGTAAAAATTCGGACGACTTTGACGATTACAACGGCGCCGATTCGGTGCTTCATCATAAGAACTTTCCAAGTGGTCACGCTATCCTACAGATTGCCAGCATTAAGTCAGACGAAGATTACGGCAATGTCCAGCTCACAACGGCAAAAGTTGTCACGCCTAGCGGACAGAATACAACGCTGCTCGACGTGGATATCGACGAAAACGGCAGGTTGCTGCCCCATTTCTTTGACCTGATAAAACACAAATTTAACGGCGGCACACATCCGTATGAAATTCACGAATATCTCGTAAAAACATATCCAGATACTTCGCTCGGTTACACGCTGGCCGAGGCGTGACCGAAAGCTTTTGTTAAGGACAAAGAAATGGAACCGAAAAAAAGACAAAATCAATTTTTTGCCGTGGTAGCTGCGGCTATATTTGCGGTGAGTAACTACGCGCAGATGCCCGTGGCGACGCCTTTTCAATTGCACGATCGAG
>JANNWQ010000158.1:0-5131 GCA_031408595.1 Acidobacteriota bacterium
TTACGCTGGACAGCAAAGCCACGGAGGCTCGGCTTATCATTCCCGCTTCGCAGCTAAAGCAACTGCGTGCCGAACTTGACCTGCTTGACGGCGGCGATAGTAACACAGCGGCCGTATCGACTGACGCGACTTTTACCCGAACGCAGACGATCGTGAGCGGCGTCTTTCTAAGTCTTGCATTCGTTTTTGGCGGTATCTTTTTTGTCCGAAGCGGCCGTAACGTTAGAACCGTTGGAGCAGTCGTGGCAGCCGCGGCTATTGGTTCAGCGGCAACCGTCATTTACGCAAATGTCGGCCCGCCGCTTGACGCTCGCACCATTTCGGGCAAGATGTTTTCGCAAGCCGTTCACAACTATGGTTTCGGGACCGGCAAGATAAAGCTCGAGACCGGCGAGGGCGACAGGATCAAGTTGATCGTTCCGCACCCGGAAAAGAGCCCATCGGGCGACGAGTAAATGCAGGAGATCCGCACCGCACGATTCGAGATGACGAGCGCACATGTTTTTGGCGCGGCGTTCATCTCGGCATGCGCGATTGCGGCCCTTGCGATTGGTGCTTTTCCGCTTGCGGCGTCTATCGGCACGATCTTTCTCTTTGCGGGCGTTCACAATGTGATGGAATTTCGCTATTTCATGGCGAGAATGCCGTTGCGTTGGGGACGCTCGCGGCTGTATTACTCGGTCGGCATTGGCGGTGTGATAGTTTTAGCTACGGCGTATCTTACGCTTTATTTTGTCAGCGGCAATTGGCTTTGGAGTGAATATTCTTGGGCGACGTCTGCGGCTATTTGGAACACCGCATTTGTTCTTTGGATAGCCTTGCTGTTTTATCTGCGAGGTAAACAGCGGCCCAAAAGCGACTGGGCGTGGGCGTTTCCCGTCGCGTTACTTGTCGCGGCTTTCATCTGGCTCGCGCCGCAATATTGGAGCCTGGCACTAGTCTATATTCATCCGTTCATTGCGATGTGGTTCCTCGAACGCCAGATCCGCCGAACGCGACCTGACTGGCTAAGGGCATATCATTTCTGTCTCGCTTCGATACCGGTATTCTTGCTTCTTCTCTGGTTTGCGTTGTCCGGTCAGCCAGATCTCTCTGAGGAAACAAACCTGTTCTGGCGAATAAATCAACACGCCGGAAGCCAGATATTGCCGGGTATTTCGACTCATTTCCTCGTCACAACTCACGTCTTCCTCGAATCGATCCACTACTTCGTTTGGATCTTGTTAATTCCGCAAGTGGATCGAAGAGCGATCCCGTGGAAGCTCACCGAGGTGCCGTTGTTCGCCGGGAAAAGCGGTTTTCCAAAATTGGTCGCCGGAGCGATCGCGGTTAGCGTCGTGTTGGTCTTGGCGTTGTGGTTTGGATTTGCGGTTGATTACACAATGACCCGGGACGTTTATTTCGCTTTTGCCATCGCTCACGTTCTGGCTGAGTTTCCGTTTCTGATAAAAATGTTGTGATGTTCCTTTTCGACGAAATTGATTTTGTCCAAGCCCAGAACCTGCCGATCTCGCAACTCTGGTATTTTTTGCCGTTCGGCTACCTGGTCACTATCCTGATCGAGACGCCGGTCTTGCTACTCGGTCTGTCTCCAAAAATATCGTTCAAGCAAAAACTCTGGTGCGGCGTGTGGTTGACGGCCTGTACCTATCCGATCGTCGTTCTCGTTCTGCCGACTATCTTTTTTGAACACTCGCGAGCCCTGTATCTCGCAGTTGCCGAGACCTTTGCCCCGGTCGGCGAATGCCTTTTGTTTTGGCTGGCGTTTCGAGGAAAGGATATGCTCGGATCGTCCGACTGGATAAGGTGTTTCATCGCGATCGTCGTTGCCAATCTGGCCTCGTTCGGGCTGGGTGAGGTCCTGAACAATTTCGGTTGGCTCGGCCTATTTTGATTGGCCGTCAGAATTCAAACAGGATGGACAGGATAGACAGGATAGAAGAGAAACAATTATCCTGAACATCCTGTGTATCCTGTTTCAATTCCGATGGACTTACGCATCACTGAGATATTCCTTTCCATTCAGGGCGAGTCATCGCACGCTGGGCGGCCGTGTTCGTTTGTGCGGCTTACGGGCTGCCCGATGCGGTGCGTTTGGTGTGACAGCGAATACACATTTACAGGTGGCGAACGGTGGGCTGTCGAAGATGTCTTTGCGAAACTCGACGAATTTGGCTGCCGACTCGTCGAGGTCACTGGCGGCGAGCCTCTTGCACAGAAGAACGTGTTTCCATTTATTACAGAGCTTTGCGAACGCGGTTACGAAGTCCTGATCGAAACCGGCGGTTACGTTTCGACCGAGCAAGTCGATCCGCGAGCGAAGATCATCCTCGATATAAAATGTCCCGCATCCGGCGAGGTGGAACGCAATTACTGGCCAAATCTCGAACGCCTTCGTGCTGATATGGATGAGGTTAAGTTTGTCGTCGCGGATATGAATGATCTCGAATTCGCTGCAAAGACGATCTCAGGCTATAATCTCGACAAACAAGCAAAAGAGATACTCATATCGCCGGTCCACGGAATCGAGAATCTCGCGGAAATTGCCGAGATGGTCTCCGGTATTGCCGGTAGGGTACGGCTGAATCTACAATTGCACAAATATATTTGGGGAGCAGACGCACGAGGCGTTTGATCTTAACCACTACTCGACGTTATGAAAACAAGAATTGCTTTGTTTCTTTTTTTTACCCTTTCCTGTGTTCTCGTCTTGTCTGCTCAACCAGCCAAAACTGTGCCACCAACGCTCGAAGGGCGTATTAATGCTGCGATCGATGGTTTCGATGGCAAAGTGTGGATCTATGCGAAAAATCTTGACAATGGCAAAGACTTTTCATTGCGGGCAAATGAGATGGTTCGCACCGCGAGTACGATCAAGTTTCCAATCATGACCGAGGTCTATCGCCAGATCGCAACGGGCAAGATCGCATGGACGGATGAATTCACACTAACGAAACAGAACAAGGCTTCGGGATCGGGCATACTGTTCGAGTTTGCCGACGGCACCAAGATCGACCTAAAAACCGCGATGCATCTGATGATCGTTGTGTCCGACAACACGGCGACAAATCTTATTCTCGACAAGGTCTCGAGTAACGCGGTCAACGATCACATGGCAAAGCTAGGCCTCGCCGATACGCTAAGCTTGCGAAAGATAGGCGGCGGAGGCGACGCGACGGCCTATGACGAGCCGCTGAACAAATTGTTCGGCATTGGACGTTCGAGTCCGCGCGATATGGTTCGTCTGCTTGAGATGCTCGAAAAAGGCGAGGTTGTGTCCAAAGACGCTTCTGCGGAAATGCTTGCGATATTAAAACGTCAGCAGTACAAAGATGGGCTTGGCCGCAATGTTTTCGACACCGTGCCGGTGGCCTCCAAATCGGGCTCTCTAGATCGTTTGAGAAGTGATGTCGGTATTGTTTACACCCGCCGAGGCCGTATCGCGATGGCGATCACCGTCGATGATATGAAGGTCATCCACTACACGACGGACGATATAGGCAGCCTGCTGATCTGGCGTCTTTCGCAGATATTGCAAGAAGGATTGGCACGATGACCGGTATAGTCCTTGTTTCCGGCGGGATGGATTCGTGCGTTACGGCGGCTATCGCGGCGGGGCGGTCGGATGAGCTCGCCTTCCTGCACATCAGCTATGGCCAACGCACCGAAGGCCGTGAGCGAAAGGCATTCAATGACCTCGCCGATCACTACGGCGTGGAAAAACGTCTCGATATCTCTATCGAACACCTCGCAAAGATCGGCGGCTCGGCGCTGACGGATGACAAAATAAAGGTTGCCGAGGCCGATCTGGAATCCAAAGATGTTCCGACGAGCTACGTCCCATTTCGCAATGCAAATATGCTCGCGATCGCGGTTAGCTGGGCCGAGGTGATCGGAGCGACGGCGATCTATATCGGAGCGGTTGCGGAGGACTCAAGCGGCTATCCCGATTGCCGGCCGGAATTCTACGACGCCTTTCAACGTACGATCGACACCGGAACAAAGCCCGACACGCAGATCACAATTCGGACGCCGATCATCGAATTGTCCAAAGCGGAGATAGTAAAGAAGGGAATTGAACTCGATGCTCCGCTGCACCTCACTTGGTCATGCTATCGCAGCGAGGATCTGGCGTGCGGTACGTGCGATTCGTGCGCGTTGAGATTACGTGGATTCGAGATCGCGAGAATACTGGACCCGATCAAATATTTGTGAACTATTTTTTTGACCGCAATTCCTCTGAAGGTGCAGTCAGCAGAAAAGATTTTTAGCCACGAATTACACGAATTACACGAATAAGACAGGTTCTTGATTCGTGACATTCGTGTTATTCGTGGCTAAATTCTTAGATCGTCTCTCGTGATCGCGTTATCCGAGAGATCGCCGATCGCGGCAAAGGCAATTTTCTCAGTCGTGAAAAATTCTTGAGCGATAGCAGCGACATCTGCGATAGTGACCGCATCGATATTCGCCAAGGTTTCTTCGACTGCGATCTGTCTTCCGTAAACCATTTCGGATTGAGCGAGTGCGGCGGCGCGTGAGGCGGAATCTTCGAGCGAGAGCAGGATCGAAGCTCGTGATTGCTGTTTAGAGAGGTCGAGTTCGTCTTCCGTCACGCCATCCGCAACGACGTTGCGCATCTCGGCGATGCTGAGGTCAATGATTTCTTTCGTCTGCTCGGGCGAGCTGCCCGCAAAGATCGAGAACACGCCGCAGTCCTGATACATCGACGCCGAGGCCCCGACGTTGTACGCCAAACCGCGTTCCTCACGCACTTTCTGCCACAATCGGCTCGACGTCCCGCCGCCGATGATATTTGCAAGTAGATCGGCTGCATATCGGCGGTCGTCGGTAGCGGAGATGAATGGAGTCGCGATGACTAAATGTGCCTGTTCGAGATCCGCACGCTGCTTGATAACAATAGGAGCCGCCATGGTAGGAGGATTATTTAACGCTGAGGCCGCTGAGATTCCTGATGTTTCTTCGCTCTGCGTTCTTTGCGTGCTCTGCGTTGAAAACAGCGCTTCGTTCGCGAGTTCGACGATCTGAGAATGATCGACATTACCCGCAGCCGTAATCACGAGATTCGCGGCATTAAAAGCCCTCTCGTGATAATTTCGCGTAATTTCGT
>JANNWQ010000159.1:0-1924 GCA_031408595.1 Acidobacteriota bacterium
AAAGCCGGCGGCTTTGTCCGCCTCGATATCAGGGATCGCCGAGTACGCATGCATAGCTGCGGTCCAGCATCCGGCGGCGATCATTAGGCTAATCGGCGGGAAATTGCCGGAGAGCATTTGATAAGCGAACGAGCCGGGAAAAACATATAGGATATTGAACGCGGAGTCGAGAAACGGCTTTGTCTTCGCTCTTATCGGCAGTGCTGAGTAGAAGATGGAGAAGAACAGAAACCCTGCGAGCGACGGTAATGCTACAGAAGCGAAAATGATCGCGGCGAGGATAAATGGAATGTTTGTAGCCAATATCGCGATCAACAAGGGTCTACGCCGGTCGGGCACAACAAGGGCTTCGTAAGCGTCCTTCTTTTTGTTTAGCTTGTCAGTCTCGTAATCGAAAATATCGTTGACGCCGTAGATCAGTAGGTTTGCCGGAAACAGAAAAAAGATGCCAAACAGAGCGAACCGCCAATCGATCAAATCTTCTCGCGTTGCGGCTGCCGCGACCAAGCCAACAAGATACGGCCCGAAAATGTAGAACCAAAATCGCGGACGGCTGACTTTTAGTAGGAATCGGAGATCGGGCATTCGGACTATATCTTAGCTTTCGCAACTTCGCCCGTCTATGATATCGATCAGTAAACAAAACGCAATAATGGTATTCGTCGTCCTCGGCTTATTGGCGACGAGCGCGTTTTTCATGGCTAATGTCGTGATCCCGCCCGAAGCGGCGTTTGTTTCGGGGATCAATGTCATCCTCTTTGCCGCTCCTGCGTTTTGGGCGGTGAAGATGTGGCTCGGCGTTCGCGATGCCGTTTTGTTATTCGTCGTGTTGGGCGTTTTGGCTTTGGTGATTGAGACGAGTGCGATCATCACGGGATTTCCCTACGGGCATTTTGGGTATTCGGATCTGTTGGGATATCGGTTGTTTGGGTATACGCCATGGACGGTCTTTTTGGCTTGGACGCCACTGGTTTTGGCGGCGTTTGCTATCAGTAAGCGGTTAGCAGTGAGCGGTAAGCTGTGGGCGATTAGGATCGTGTTGGTTGCGATTATTTTGGTGGGTTTCGATCTCGTGCTTGATCCGGGAGCGGTGAAGATCGGGTTTTGGCGTTACGAGGGCGGGGGCGTTTTTTACGGCGTTCCCGTTTCAAATTTTGTTGGCTGGTTGTTTTCTGGGGCCATTGCCGGCGTTGTGCTTGAGATCTTCTTTTGGATTAAAAAACCTTTGCTGCCTGCCCCGGCGCAGATGATCTCGAGTACGTTTTTTATCGTCTCATTCTGGACGTTCATCGCGTTTTTCTCAGGGATGTACTGGCCGCTCGGGATCGGGATAGTTGTGATCGTTTTGCTAGCGGCGTTTTACGCAAAATATTACTACGCCTTCGACGATATGATCGTTTATGTTGACGAAGACAATAACCCGGTCGGCACGGCCCGGAAACTACCGGCTCATGACGGTGAGACCCGACGACATCGTGCCTTCTCCGTCTTCCTCTTCAACGACAAAGGCGAACTACTGCTCCAGCAGCGTGCCCTCTCCAAAAAAACCTGGCCCGGTGTCTGGTCAAACTCCTGCTGCGGCCACGTCATGCTCCACGAATCCACCGAGCATGCTGCCCGCCGCCGCCTCAAATACGAACTTGGAATGCGAGTCGACAAACTCCACCTCATCCTCCCCGATTTCCGCTACCGCGCCGAAAAAGACGGCGTGGTCGAGAATGAGATCTGTCCGGTGTTTGTTGGTTTTACTTCAGTTAAGCCCGTGCCGAACCCGGACGAGGTCAATGATGTGAAATGGGTCGATTGGGAGCGCTTCGTGGTCGAGATCGCCGATCCCGTAAACGGATATTCGCCTTGGGCTAGGGAAGAGGTTGAGTTGTTGGCCAACGAGCCGAAGTTCAACGTTTTGTTGAGCTTGGTCATG